>CACGEC010000004.1 GCA_902572005.1 uncultured Pelagibacteraceae bacterium
TTACAGGAAGGGTTTTAGCCTTAAGTGGAGGATTTAGTTTCAAAAACAGTGAATTTAACAGAGCAACTCAAGCATTAAGACAACCTGGGTCAGCCTTCAAACCATTTGTATACGCTCTTGCTTTAGAAAATAATTATACTCCTTCTTCATTAGTTTTAGATGCACCTTTGGTTTTAGATCAAGGATCAGATTTAAAAATGTGGAAACCAGAAAATTATGGAAAAAAATTTTATGGTCCATCCACTTTAAGAGTTGGTTTAGAGAAATCGCGTAATTTGATGACAGTAAGAATTGCACAAAATCTAGGCATTGATAAGGTTGTTAACTTTTCAAAAAAGTTAGGTATTTATGAAAATCCCCAAGAACTTTTATCAATTTCCTTAGGCTCTGCTGAAACAACTTTAATTAAATTAACATCTGCATATTCAGCTTTCATTAATGGGGGAAAATTAGTTGAGCCAGTTTTAATTGACAGAGTTCAAGATAGTGAAGGTAACACTATTCTAAATAATGATAAGAGAACTTGTTCAAATTGTGATCAAATTTCCTTCATCAGCGATATGTATCCAAAAATAAATGATAACTACGAGCAAGTTTTTTCATCACAAACAGCTTATCAAATAACTTCTTTACTTGAGGGAGTAATTAAAAGAGGCACTGGAAAAAAATTAAATAAATTAAAATTGAACTTAGCAGGCAAAACTGGAACTACAAATGAAAATACAGATGCATGGTTTATCGGGTATACATCAAATTTAGTAATTGGAGTTTATGTTGGAATGGATAACCCAAAATCATTGGGAAAATTTGAGACAGGCTCAAAAACTGCACTTCCTATTTTTGAGAATTTTATTAAAAAAGCTGTTAAAAAATCCGATGCAAGACCCTTTAAAGTTTCTGATGGTATAGTAATGATGGTTATTGACTCTCAATCAGGTCAAAAAGCAGGATTTTCCTCTAAAGACACAATTATCGAAGCTTATAAAGATAAGAACGTTGTTGAGGGAAATATTTTATATTCAAACAAAAATAAGTTAGATATAAACAATGTACTAAAATTTTACTAATGGATGATAAATATTTAAATTTTAAAAAAGAAATTGAAAAAATAAATCAAAGAGTCAAGGAGTACCTTTGAAAAAAATGATATTTATAATAAGTTAGATAGTTTCAACGAAAAAATGTTAGATGCCAATTTTTGGCAAGACAAAACAAAATCTAAAAACATTGTTAAAGAAAAAAAATTATATGAAGATTTGATAAATTCATTAAATGAGTCAAATCAAAAATTAAAAGATTTAAATGAATTAAATCATTTAGCGATTGAAGAAAATAATTTAGATATTCAAAATGAAACTCTAGAAAATATAAAAGAATTAAAGAATTTAGTAAAAAAAAATGAGATTAAATGTTTCCTATCAAATGAAGCTGATTCTATGGATTGTTATATTGAAATTCATGCTGGAGCAGGTGGAACAGAAAGTCAAGACTGGGCTGACATGTTACGGAGAATGTATTTAAGATGGTCAGACATTAAAAAATTTAAATCGAGCTTAATTAGTGAGCATAAAGGTGATGAAGCTGGCATAAAATCATCAACCATAAAAATTCAAGGTGATTATGTTTTTGGATTACTTAAAAAAGAGTCAGGAATACACAGATTAGTGAGAATTTCACCTTTCGATTCTGGAGCAAGACGACACACTAGCTTTGCTAGTATTTGGATTTATCCAGCTGTAGATGAAAATATTAACATAGAAATTTTGGATAAAGATTTAAGAATTGATACTTACCGATCAAGTGGAGCTGGGGGTCAGCATGTTAATACAACTGATAGTGCAGTAAGAATTACACACTTACCCTCGAAAATTGTTGTTCAATGTCAAAATGAAAGATCACAACATAAAAACAAAGAGACCTGCATGAATATGTTAAGAGCAAGACTTTATGATTTTGAGATCAAAAAAAAAGAAAAAGAAAATGAAAATCAAGAAACTAATAAATCAGAGATAGGATGGGGCCATCAGATTAGATCCTATGTTTTACAACCATATAGATTAGTTAAAGATAACAGAACAAATTATGAAAGTAGCAGTCCAGAAAATGTTTTGAATGGAGAAATTGACGATTTTCTTGAACAATCATTATATCAACTCAAATGAAAAATTTAATTTTTAAAATCATTTCTTTAATATTTTTATTTCTAATATCAATTTTAGTTTTTTTAAGTGTAAAAGGAGTTGAAACAAAAAGATTTAACAATCAAATATCTCAAAAAATTGAAAATATAAATAAAGATTTAAAAATAGAATTGAATAAAGTAAATATTATTTTGGATCCATTCGCGTTAAAGATAAAAGCCAAAACAATAGGGCCAGAAATTCAAAATAACAAAAAGGCAATTGGACTAGAAAGCATTGAAACAAGTCTTTCAATTAACTCTCTTATCAAGAATGAATTTTCTTTAACAGATTTAAAAATTTCTACAAAATCTTTAGAAATGAAAAATTTAATTTCTTTTCTAAGATTATTTAAAAATAGCCCAGAATTATATGTTTTTGAAAAAATTGTTAAAAATGGATATCTTATTGCAAACATTTACCTTGAATTTGATGAAAACGGAAAAGTTAAAGAGAATTATAATGTTAAAGGAATTATAAAAGATACAAAAATTAGTATTTTAAAAAAATATGATATTAAGAAACTAAATTTATCTTTTAATATTGAAGATAAAAATTATGAATTCTCAAATATTTTTTTAACTTTGAATGAAATACCATTTTCTTCAAATAAAATTTCAGTTAAAGACTTTGATAAAGATTTTTTGGTAAAGGGAGATTTTAAGAGTAAAAATATCACAATAAATAACAATAATTTCAAATCTTTTTTTGATAAAGATAGTCTAAAATTTAATTTTGATACTTTAAATTTTAAGTCTGAAAATAATTTTTCATTTAGATTAAATAAAAAATTTAAAATTAAAAATTTGAAAGTTTCATCAAATTTAATGTTGAAGAAATTGGTTCTTTTAAATGAAATAAATTTAAAATCTATATTTCCAAAGATTAAAGAAAAGATAAACTTTTCTGATCATTCAATTAAAGTTATTTATGAAGACTCAAAATTATTAATGAATGGAAAGGGACCAGTCCAAATTCAAAATAAATTAGATGAATTAGAATATTCAATAGAAACAAATGAAGATAATTTAAAATTAATAGCTAAACTTGAAATCGATGATAATCCATTATTTGTTGAAAGCTTAAATTATGAAAAAAATGATAAATCAAAAGCCACAATCGATTTAAATGCAGATTTTATTTTTGATAAAGAACTTAGGTTAAATTCATTTTCTTTTAAGGAGAAAAAAAATTTTTTGAAAATTGAAAATTTGTTTTTGGATAAAAATTATAATTTCTTAAGTTTTAAAAAGGCGAATTTTAATTACACAGATAAAGATAAAAAAAGTAATAATTTTATTATTTCAAAAAAGAATAAAAATTATCTATTAAAAGGCAAATCGTTTAATGGTGAATTCTTAATAGATAGTTTTATTAACGAAGATTCAGAGGAGAAATCAGAATTTTTTGATAAAAATATTGAATTAGAGATAAAACTTGATGAAGTCTTTTTAGACAACGAAACAAAAACAAAGAATTTTTCAGGAAAAATTAATCTTAAAAATAACGAAATGATTTATGCAAATTTGAGTGCTTTTTTTTCAAATAATGAAAAATTAATATTAACTATAAATTCAACTAATAACGAAAAAGTCACTACTTTTTTTTTAGATAGGGGAGAGTCCATTGTAAAAAGATATAAGTTTATAAAAGGTTTTGAAAATGGTGTGCTTGATTTTTATTCTCTAAAAAAAAATGACAAATCTATTTCAACATTAAAAATTTATGATTTTAAATTAAAAGAGGTACCAGTTTTAACTAAAATATTAACTTTAGCATCTCTTCAAGGGATAGCCGACATCTTGTCTGGTGAGGGTATTAGGTTTGATGAATTTGAGATGAATTTTACAAATGAAGATAATTTAATGACGATTAATGAAATATATGCAATTGGTCCAGCAATATCAATTTTAATGGATGGTTATGTTGAAAAGAACAAACTTATTAGTTTAAGAGGAACTTTAGTACCAGCCACTACAATAAATAAATTTATTGGTTCCTTGCCTGTCTTAGGTAAAATATTAGTTGGTAAAAAAACTGGAGAAGGAGTTTTCGGTGTTAGTTTCAAAATTAAAGGACCACCTAAAAATCTAGAAACTTCTGTAAATCCAATCAAAACTTTAACACCTAGGTTTATTACAAGAACATTAGAAAAGATTAAAAAAAATTAATTTAACTCAACTTTAAGATGCCTTTTTTTTCCAATTGAAAGCTTTAGATAATTTTCATTAAATAATTCTTTTTTAATTATTAATTTTTCGTTTAAAATTATTTCATTGTTGAGTTTAACCGCATTACCTTTTATTAATCTTTTAATCTCACTTTTGGAGTTTTCTAACTTTGATAAGATAACCAAATCAATAATGTTGATTTGTTTCTCAAGATCCGCCATCTTAATTTTTATTGATGGTATATTAGACCCCAAAGATTTTCCAGAAAAAGCTTCCCTAGCGGCTTGTTCAGAATTTTGAGCAGCTTTTTCTCCATGCAACATGGAAGTTACTTTATTTGCTAAAAGTATTTTAAGATTATTGATATTATCATTTTTAATTTCATCAATTTTATTAATTTCTAAATCAGTAAAAAATTTTAAAAACTTTACAACATCTCTATCATCTGTATTTCTCCAGAATTGCCAATAATCATAAGGTGATAAAAATTTTTTATCTAACCAAATTGCCCCTTCCGCTGTTTTACCCATTTTTGCACCACTTGCTAAAGTTATAAGAGGAGTTGTTAAGCCATATACTTGTTTATTAGAGTATCTTTTTATAAGCTCAACGCCATTAACAATGTTTCCCCATTGATCAGACCCGCCAATTTGAAGAGAACAATTTTCTGATTTATTAAGCTCTAAAAAGTCATAAGCTTGTAAAATCATGTAGTTAAATTCCATATAACTTAAAGATTGTTCTCTCTCTAACCTCGTTTTAACACTGTCAAAAGTTAACATTTTATTAATAGTAAAGTGTTTTCCAATCTCTCTCAAAAAAGAAATATACTTAAGATTTTTAAGCCATTTATAGTTATTCACGAAAATTGGTTTTGTCTTTTTATTTTTTGAGATCAAAAATTTTTTAAGAATTTTTTCTATATTTTTTGAATTTTTTTCAATTTCTCTTTCAGTTAAAATTTTTCTTGTTTTATCTTTACCAGAGGGATCGCCAATTCTAGTTGTCCCACCACCTAATAATACAATAGGTCTATGTCCGTGTTTTTGGAGCAGTCTTAGACACATTATTTGTAGAAGACTGCCGACATGAAGACTTTCTGCTGTGCAATCAAAACCAATGTAACCATTGATCTTTTCTTTATCTAATAGATTACACAAATCATCTTCACTAGTGCATTGATAGAAAAAGCCTCTATCTTTAAATTCTTTTAAAAATTTATTCATAAGTCTATAGTTCCACAATATACATTAATTTAATAAAAAAAAATAAGAATGGGCAAAATATATAAAGCAATGGGCCTTATGAGTGGTACCTCATTAGATGGAGTAGATGTATCTATAATTGAGTCTGATGGTAATAGAGAATTTTCTTCAATTTTAGATAGATATTTTGAATATGATAAAGAATTAATTCAAAAAATATTGGATATTAGAGAAAAAATCACAAATACAGATAAATTAGATAAATATTCTAAAGAAATCAAAGATTTAGAGAGAAAGATTACTTTATTTCATGTTGAAGCTGTAAATGAAACCCTAAAATTATCAAAATTCTCGGTAGATTTAATTGGTTTTCATGGGCAAACAATATTACATGATTCAGAAAAAAAAATTACTAAACAACTTGGTGATGGAAACTTATTATCTCAATTAACAAAGAAAAAAGTTGTTTATGATTTTAGACAAAATGATTTATCAAATGGAGGCCAGGGCGCTCCATTAACGCCAATTTTTCATAACGTCCTTGCAAATAAAATAAATAAGAAATTCAATTTAGGTTTTCCTCTAAATATTCTAAATATTGGAGGAATTTCAAATATTACTTCCACAGTAGATTGGAAAAATTTACGGAGTGAAATAAGTACAATTAATGCTTACGATATTGGACCGGGTAATTGTCTGATAGATGAATGGATTAGAAAAAATTCTAAAAAAAAATATGACAAGAGCGGTTCAATAGCAAGATCAGGCATTGTAGATAAATTAGTTCTAAATAAAGCTTTAGAAAATTTTTCTGAAAATTCTAATTATGAAAAATCTTTAGACATAAAAGATTTTGATATTTTTTTTGCAAAAGGTCTTTCATTAGAAAATGGTGCTGCAACTATTACTAATTTTACTTCGACGCTTATAGCAAATGGAATGAGATATACTTATGGAATGGGGCAGCCATCAATGTATAAATGGTTGGTGTGTGGTGGTGGACGAAAAAACAAATATCTTTTAGAGAGTATAAAAGATAATTTTGATGAGATAAGCATTGAACCAATCGATCAATATGAAATAAATGGAGATTTTGTAGAGTCACAAGCGTTTGCTTATTTAGCCATTAGATCTTTTTTAAAATTACCTATTTCTTTTCCGACAACAACCAGATGTAAAAAACCAACAACTGGTGGAACAATTGTAAAAAATTTTTAATAAAGAGCAGTTTCTTTTTTAATATATTTATCCAGATTTTTTATCAGAGCATTTTCATTTTTAGAAAAAAAATGATTTGTTTCAGCAAGTCCTTGAAATTCAACCTTTATACCTTTTTGTGAACTTAATCTTTTGTCAAGCTCCTTGAGATATTCTTCAGGAACAAGCTCATCTTTTTTTCCATAAATAACTAAACCTGAAGTTGGACATGGGGATAAAAAAGAAAAATCGTAAACATTTGGTTGAGGGGAAATCGCAATAAATCTATTTATCTCTGGTCTACGCATTAATAATTGCATTGCAATTAAAGATCCAAAAGAAAAACCTGATACCCAACATTGAGAATTATCAAAATTTTCTCTTTCCAACCAATCTAACGCCGCCGCTGCATCAGCTAATTCTCCTTGCCCATTATCAAATTCTCCATCACTTTTACCAACACCTCTAAAATTAACTCGACAAACAGAAAATTCATTTTCTAAAAATGTGTTAAAAGTTTCAACAACGACTTTATTATTCATCGTACCACCGTATTGAGGATGTGGTTGGAGAACGAGAGCTATTGGCGATGTATTTTTTTTACTCTTATAATACTTTGCTTCGAGTCTTCCTGCTGGACCAGGTATAAATATTTCTAAAATTTTATTATCCATAATTGTTATTGATTATCATTCTCAAAAAAAAAATAGGTTTATCACAAGT
The DNA here is from genome assembly GCA_902572005.1 of uncultured Pelagibacteraceae bacterium. Classification (GTDB taxonomy): domain Bacteria; phylum Pseudomonadota; class Alphaproteobacteria; order Pelagibacterales; family Pelagibacteraceae; genus Pelagibacter. Next base: position 7,477 of record CACGEC010000004.1, read on the forward strand.
GAGCGACAAAATGTTAGTCTTTTTTTATTCTAGATACTTGACTATTTTAGTCAGGTTTATATATACCCTTTAAAAACACGGTTTTATGAAACTAACATCTAAAGGCAGATATGCGGTAATGGCTTTAGTAGACCTGGCGAGATTTGATAACATCAACCCAGTTTCTCTAAGAGACATCTCTTTAAGACAAGGAATTTCCTTAGATTATCTAGAGCAATTATTTTCAAAATTAAGAAAAAAAGAAATAGTTCAAAGTGTGAGAGGGACACAAGGTGGGTATGTTTTAAATAAAAAAGCTAAAGAAATAAAACTAACAAATATTTTTGAAGCTGTAGATGAAAAAGTAAAAACAGTTCAATGTAAAAAAGAGTCAAAAAAAGGTTGTAATGGTAAAGCAACAAAGTGTCTTACACATAATCTTTGGGATGAACTTGAAAATCATATAAACAATTTTTTCAAAGAAAAAAGTTTAGAGGATCTAGTAAAAGACAATGAAGGAAGATTATAATTATGGATACTCGAGAAAAAGATATAGAAAATTTAAAAGATTATAAGTATGGCTTTACAACTGATATCGAAAATATCAAAGCACCAAAGGGACTAAATGAAAATGTAATAAAGTTTATTTCTAATATTAAAAAAGAACCTCAATGGATGTTAGATTTTAGATTAAAAGCTTTTGAGAGATTAAAGCTTCTTAAAGAGCCAAACTGGCAAAAACCAAAATACCCTAAAATTGATTATCAAGATTTATATTATTACTCAGCACCAAAAAGTTTAAAGGATAAACCAAAAAGTTTAGACGAGCTTGATCCTAAACTTTTAGAGACATATAAGAAACTTGGAATTCCATTACAAGAGCAAGCAAGACTAAATGGAATTGCTGTAGATGCTGTATTTGACTCTGTTTCAGTAGCAACTACCTTTAAAGGTGAGTTGACTAAATATGGAATAATTTTTTGTTCAATGTCAGAGGCAATTCAAAAACATCCTGATCTTGTAAAAAAATATTTAGGCACAGTAATACCGGTTACTGATCATTTCTTTGCCACACTAAACTCTGCTGTTTTTACAGACGGATCATTCGTTTATATCCCTGAAGGTGTTAAGTGCCCTATGGAACTATCAACCTATTTCAGAATTAATGCATCAGAGACAGGACAATTTGAGAGAACATTAATTATTGCTGATAAAGGAAGTTATGTAAGTTACCTCGAAGGATGCACTGCTCCAATGAGAGATGAGAATCAATTACACGCGGCGAATGTTGAACTGATAGCTTTAGACGATGCAGAAATAAAATATTCAACTGTACAAAATTGGTATCCAGGTGATGAAAATGGCAAAGGGGGAATTTATAATTTTGTAACCAAAAGAGGATTATGTAAGGGAAAAAATTCTAAAATTTCTTGGACGCAAGTTGAAACAGGATCAGCTATAACTTGGAAATATCCAAGCTGTATTTTAAAAGGTGATAATTCTATTGGTGAGTTTTATTCAATAGCAATTACAAATAACCATCAGAAAGCAGATACCGGCACTAAAATGATACATTTAGGAAAAAACACAAAAAGTAAAATCATTTCAAAAGGTATAAGTGCTGGATTTTCTGATATGACTTATAGAGGTTTAGTAGATATTAACTCAAAAGCTAAAAATTCTAGTAACTACACACAATGTGACTCTTTGTTAATGGGAAACAAATGTGGTGCACACACAGTACCTTATATTAAAAATAAAAATTTGGACTCTAATATTGCTCACGAAGCCACAACATCAAAGATCAGCGAAGAACAATTACATTACTGTCAGCAAAGAGGATTGAATCCTGAAGAGGCTGTTGGATTAATAGTAAACGGTTTTTGCAAAGAGGTACTACAACAGTTACCAATGGAGTTTGCAGTCGAAGCACAGAAGCTTGTAGGTATTAGCTTAGAAGGGAGTGTTGGTTAATGCTTAAAATAAGTAATTTAAATGCGAATGTTGAAAATAAATCAATATTAAAGGGTTTTTCACTAAATATAAATCCTGGTGAAGTTCATGCAATTATGGGCCCAAACGGATCAGGAAAAAGCACTTTATCTAACATTCTATCTGGGAAAAAAGGTTATGAGGTATCAGGAGAAATTCTATTTGAAAATAAAAATTTATTTGATCTTGAGACTGAAGAAAGAGCACACAAAGGGATATTTTTGGCTTTCCAATATCCATTAGAAATTCCAGGTGTAAATACAAATATATTTTTAAAAACATCTTTAAATGCAATTAGAAAAGCACGTGGAGAAAAAGAATTAGATGCAATTGAATTTTTAAAGCTTGTTAAACAAAAGGCTAAAGAATTAAAATTTGATGAAGAAAAACTAAACAGACAATTAAATGTTGGTTTTTCTGGAGGAGAAAAAAAGAAAAATGAAATTTTACAAATGTCAATGTTAGCTCCAAAATTATCTATCTTAGATGAAACGGACTCAGGTTTAGATATAGATGCTTTGAAAATAGTAGCTGATGGAGTTAATACTTTAAGAGATAAAGATAATTCTTTTTTAATAATTACTCATTATCAAAGGTTATTAGACTACATAAAACCTGACTTTGTCCACGTTCTAATGAATGGAAAAATTATCAAGTCTGGAGGTCCAGAACTAGCAAAAGAGTTAGAAAAAAAAGGTTATGAAAATTTTAATTAAATGAATGAACAATTACAATCAGATTTTGATAAAATAATCAAAACTTTTAAAATTTCAGAAAAACAAATCCAATTTAAAAAAAGTTTTCTAAAGAAATTCATTGAAAACGGTTTTCCAAATAGAAAACAAGAAGATTGGAAATTTTTAGATATTAGTAAAATTATTCAAAAAAACATCGGTAATTTGAGTTTTTTTAATGATTATTCATTACCAAATAAAATTGATCCATCTATTTTTGTTGATGATCTAAAACATAATAAGATTATTTTTATAAATGGTAGAATTGAAAAAATTGATTTTAGTTATGAAGATCAAGATCAAATTGAAATAAGTGATGAAATCGGAACAAATATTACATTTAATTATAAGAATTCTTTAATTGATTTAAATAACGCATTCACAAATAAAGTTTTTAAAATTTTAATTAAAAAAAATTATTCTTTAAAAAAACCTTTAATAATTTATCATTCAACAAATAATAAGATCAAGTCAAAAAATTTAAACTTAAGTTTAAATTTTGAATTAGAGGAAAATAGCTGCTTAAGACTTATTGATTATTTTATTGATAATACAGAAAAAAATTTTGAAAATATCTTATATAATTTCAATTTAAAAAAATACTCAATTCTTAAAAATTATAAACTCGATAAGTTTAGAAATAATAATTTAAAGTATTTTTTTAACAATATTGAACAGGACGATAATAGTATTTCAGAAACGTTTATATTGTCTGCTGGTTCAGATTATTTTAAAAATGAAGTTAATTGTAACTTAAATGGCGAATATTCATCGGCCTTTATAAATGGGGTTTTTTCATTAAAGGAAAATCAACAGCATGAGATTAGATCCACAATTAATCATTTAGTTGAGAACACCAAAAGTTATCAACTTATTAAAAGTGTGCTTGGAAAAAATTCAAAATCTGCTTATCAAGGAAGAATATTTGTTAATTCAAAAGCTCAAAAAACAGATGGTTATCAATTAAGTAAAGCAATATTGTTAGATGAAACATCTGAGTTTAATGCAAAACCAGAATTAGAAATTTATGCTGATGACGTAAAATGTTCTCACGGATCAGCATCTGGAAGTTTAAATGAAAACTCAATATTTTATTTAATGTCTCGAGGTTTAAGCTATCAACAGTCTAAAGAGCTTTTAATAAATGGATTCTTACTTGATGTTGTTGAAAAGATAACAGATCCAGAAATTAAAAATTTAATTAAAAATATTATTGGATTAAAAGAATGAATATAAATAATATTAAAAAAGAATTTCCAATTTTTGACGAAAAAATTCAAAATAACGATTTGGTTTATTTGGATAGTGCTAATTCATCCCAAAAACCTAAGGTGGTTTTAGATAGAATTAATGATTTTTATTCCAAACAATTTTCAAATGTAGGAAGAAGCATTCATTATTTAGCTGTTGCAGCTACTAATTTGTACGAAAATACAAGGTCTTCAGTTCAAAAATACATAAATGCTAAAGATAAAAATGAGATCGTATTTACCAAAGGTGCTACGGAGGCTCTAAATTTAGTTGCTAATACTCTTGGTCAAGCAATCTTGGAGCCAAACGATGAAATTTTGATCACAGAATTAGAGCATCATTCAAATTATGTTCCATGGCATTTTTTAAGAAAATCTAAGAATATCAAAATTAAGTTTGCAGAAGTAAATGAAGATGGAGATATACCGATTGAAAATATAGAGAAAGAAATTACAAATAAAACTAAAGTAATAGCTATTACACATCTATCAAATGTCACTGGTGCAGTTTTACCAATTAAAGAGATAACTGAATTAGCACATTCAAAGGGTATTGTGGTTGTTGTAGATGGATGTCAAGGAGGACCACATTTAAAATTAGATATGCAGGACTTGGATTGTGATTTTTATGCAATTTCATGCCATAAAATGTATGGACCAACAGGACTTGGAGTTTTGTATGGAAAAAAGAAATGGTTAGAGCAGCTCCCACCATACCAAGGCGGTGGAGGAATGATTAATGAAGTAAAAAAAGATAGAATTTCTTATGGCGAACTTCCAAATAAGTATGAAGCTGGAACAATGGCTACAGCACAAGTAATTGCGTTTGATCAATCAATAAAATTTTTAGAAAATATTGGAATTGAAAACATAATTAAGCACGAAAAAGAACTTATAGAATATGGCCAAGAAATTTTAAAAAAAAATAATTCTGTGAAACTAATAGGAAATCCGAAAGAAAGAGGAGGGGTATTATCTTTTACTGTCGAGGGAGTTCACCCACACGATATAGCAACAATTTTAGATGAGACTGGAGTAGCTATAAGAGCTGGTCATCATTGTTGTCAAATTCTTCATGACAAATTGGGTATACCTGCAAGTGCAAGAGCATCTTTGGGTGTTTATAATACTAAAGATGATTTAGATAAATTAAATGAAGGAATTAATAACTGTAAAAAAATTTTTGGCTCAAAATGAACTTAAAAGAACTTTATCAAGAAATAATCTTAGAGCATGGAAAAAATCCTAGAAACCTAGGAAAGACCAAAAATTTTAATAAAGATGCAAAAGGAAATAATCCTTTATGTGGAGATAATGTTCATGTTTATTTAAAACTTAACGATCAAAGAAAAGTAGAGGATATATCATTTGAAGGTAGCGGATGTGCTATTTCAATGGCATCAGCTTCTATCATGACTGATTTGATAAAAGGCAAAAGTGACAATGAAGCTAAAGAAATTATAGAGGACTTTTTAGGTATGATAAAGGAAAACCCAGAATTGAAAACAAATTTATTAAAAGAGGATGATAAAACAAAGCTAATGTGTTTATCAGGTGTTAAACAATATCCAATGAGAGTAAAATGTGCTACTTTATCTTGGCATACTTTAGTTTCAGCAATAGAGAATGATGGAAAAGAAATAAGTACAGAAAGTTGATATTTAATGGAAGTAAAAAATAAAATTATCGAAGAAATTAGAAAAATTTACGATCCAGAATTACCAGTAAACATTTACGAACTTGGTTTAATTTATGATATTAAAGTAGAAGGTCGAAAAGCTGAAATTAAAATGACATTAACTACGCCTAATTGTCCTGTTGCAGAAAGTTTGCCAAAAGAAGTAAAAGAAGGTGCGATGCAAGTAGAGGGAATTGATGATGTTGACCTTCAATTAGTTTGGGATCCACCTTGGAATAAAGATATGATGTCAGATGCTGCAAAATTGGAGTTAAATTTATAATGAATCCTATAATCAAACTTAGTGATAATGCTGCTTCAAGAATTAAAGAAATAATGTCTGGTGCTCAAAAAGACTCTATTGGGGTTAGAGTTTCAGTTAAATCAGGAGGATGTGCAGGCATGTCTTATGTAATGGAATATTCAAAAGAAGTTAATCCAAGTGATGAAGTTATAGAGGACAAAGGTGTAAAAGTTTTTATAGACTCTGCAGCAGTAATGTATTTATTAGGAACTGAAATGGACTATAAAAAGGAGGAGTTTTCCTCTTCTTTTGTTTTTAATAACCCTAATGAAACTGAGAGATGTGGCTGCGGAGAGTCATTTAAAATAGATTAAACAATAGTATCCTAAAAGTTGCATAGCAGTATTGCATTTTATGCATAACTGGTGTATGATTCATTTATGAATAGATTTGAATTTAAAAATCTTGTTAAAAACCTAAAGAACTCTTTAAAAGAAAAAACTTTTTTTAAAGATTTACGTAAAGAAGTAAATACTGGTGCAAATGGCACTCAGGATTACGTAGTTAAAAAGGGTGTTAACAAAGATACAGTTGCTACAACTAGACAGTAATTAACTACTGTAATACATCTCAAATTCAACAGGATGAGGTGCATGTTCAAATTTGTGAATTTCCTCAAATTTAAGTGCAATGTAAGCATCTATTTGATCATCTGTGAATACACCACCTTGTGTTAAGAACTCTCTATCTTTATCCAAACTTTCCATTGCTTCTCTTAATGATCCACAAACGGTTGGAATTGCCTTAACTTCTTCAGGTGGTAATTCATATAAATCTTTATCAAAAGACTCTCCCGGATGAATTTTGTTTTTAATCCCGTCAAGACCAGCCATTAACATAGCAGCAAACGTCAAATATGGGTTTCCAGATGCATCAGGAAATCTTATTTCACATCTAGCACCTTTTTTACTCAAAGTGATTGGTATTCGACATGATGCAGACCTATTTCTCGCTGAGTAAGCCAAAAGAACAGGAGCTTCAAATCCTGGAACAAGTCTTTTATAGCTGTTAGTAGTTGAGTTCGCAAATGCATTAATTGCTTTTGCATGTTTTAAAATTCCACCAATATAGTGTAATGCAGTCTCTGATAATCCAGCATAAGCGTCACCAGAAAATACTGGAGTGTTACCTTTCCAGATCGATTGGTGAATATGCATTCCAGATCCATTGTCACCAGCAACAGGTTTAGGCATAAATGTTGCAGTTTTTCCAAAAGAATGAGTTACCATTTGCACAACATATTTGTATAACTGAACATTATCTGCTTGATCAACCAATGTTCCAAAATACATACCAAGCTCATGTTGACTTGGTGCTACTTCATGATGATGTTTTTCAACTTTAATTCCAACTTCCTTTAAATTTTTTAAATATTCTCCTCGCATATCTTGTTCACTGTCAACCGGAGGGACCGGGAAGTAGCCACCTTTTACGGGAGGTCTATGACCCATATTACCATTTTCATATTCTTTACCAGAATTATATGGACCTTCTTTACTATCAATTCTAAAACCACATTCATTCATATCATTTTTAATTCTTACATCATCAAAAACAAAAAATTCTGGCTCAGGACCGAAAAAAGCTTTATCACCAATGCCTGAAGCTTTTAAATATTCTTCTGCCTTTTTGGCTACACCTCTAGGATCTCTTTCATAAGGAGTTTTCTTTACAGCATCTAAAATATCACAAAATATCACTGCAGTATTATGAGAAGTAAAAGGGTCTAAAAAAAATCTAGAAGTATCTGGTTTTAAAATCATATCAGACTCGTTGATTGCTTTCCAACCAGCGATAGACGAACCATCAAAGAAGACACCATCATTTAACATATCCTCATCTACAACAGTTGAGTCCATTGTTAAATGTTGTAACTTCCCTCTTGGATCAGTAAATCTTAAATCAACAAATTCTACTTCTTTATCTTTAATAAACTGCAGAACATCTTTTACACTCATTGTTACTCCTTTATAAATCTGAACGTTGTATTATCAAAAAAAGACTGATAAATAATGCCCTTTTAATAAATATCACCTATGCATTTTTTACATAAGTGTATAATCAAATGTTTAAATTAACTAACAATTAAAAGTTGAATAATGACTTTATTAGACAAAGAGCCGGTTAAAAGGGTTGAGAAGATTTTAAGAGAATTTGACTCTTCCCAAAAAGTTATTGTTTTAAACACTTCTGCTAGAACAGCTCTGGAAGCAGCTTCATCTCTGAGTTGTGAGGTTGGGGCTATTGTAAAAAGTTTGCTCTTTAAAGCAGAAAATTCATATGTTTTATGTTTAGTAGCAGGTGATAAAAAGGTTTCTCTAAACAAAATAAAAAAAACATTAAAAATTAAAGATGCATCAATGGCTTCTGCTGATGAAGTTAAAGAAATTACCGGTTATACTATTGGCGGTGTTTCACCAGTCGGTCATTTAAAAAAAATAGATATTTTAATAGATAATTCTTTGGAAAGATTTACTTCACTTTATGCAGCGGCTGGACATCCTAATTGTATATTTAAATCAAATTTTTTAGATTTACAAAAAATTACTAATGGTACAAAAAAAGAAATAACAGAATGAAACAACCAAAGTTATTAGATTATCTATTATTAGTTTTATTAGCTTTAATTTGGGCATCTGCTTTTTTTAATATAAAAATTGCAACTTATTCTTTTGGACCTGTAACAATTGCATTCCTTAGAGTTTTTTTTGGTGCAATACCAGTTTTATTACTTTGTTATTATAAAGAGATCAAAATTGAAGCCTTTTCTAAGGATTGGTATTGGTTTGCAATGATTGGATTTATTAATCTTGTTGCCCCATTTTTTTTAATTGCCTATGGAGTAAAATCTGTTCAAAGTAATTTGGCTGCTATTTTAATGTCAACAACACCTTTGAGCTCAACTGTATTAGGTCACTTTTATACAAAAAATGAAAAATTTAATTTCATCAAAACTTTTGGTATTTTAATTGGATTTTCAGGAATACTTTATTTATTTTCAGATAATCTGTTAATTGATGATAATAATTTTTTATCAGCATTATTAATTCTCCTTGGTTCTACTTGTTATGTTGTTGGAGGTGTTTTAACTTTAAAAATTAGTAAGAAAAAAAATGAAAATGTAACAGGGTCAATACTAATCTGGGCAGTTATCATTTTAATTCCTTTGGTGAGTTTTATTGAGCAACCTTGGAACGTGACACCTAGATTAGATTCTACAATTTCTGTTATCTATTTAGGATTAGTTTCAACTGGAATTGCCTGGTTATTAAGATTTAGAATTTTAGTTAATAATGGTTTAATTTTTCAATCTCAAGTCTCATATCTAATTCCTATTTTTGGAACAATTTTAAGCTATATCTTTTTGAAAGAATTAATCACAACCAAAGTATTAATTTCATTAATAGCAGTTTGTGTTGGTATTTATTTTGTTAGAAAAGCCGATAATTAAAATGTTACTTAAGGGATGCAAAAGCTTTAATATGTGAAGGTCTTGTTTCACAACACCCACCTAAAATTGTTGCACCTGCATTTTTGAATTTCTTTGCAAATTCTAACATTTTTTCTGGCGTTAAATCTTCACGCACTCCAAGAAATTCATTTGGATTGCCAGTTTTACTCTTTTTATAGGCACCCGTGTAATTTGGCTTTGGGTTTGTTTTAATAAACGCATTTAGCTTAAAACCAAAAGGCACACCTAAATTTTTAATTTCATTTAGATTTAATTCATAATTTTCAGGAGAAATACATGATAATAAAATTCCAAGTAATTTTTCATGCTTAATACTATCGATTATTTCTACAATTTTTTCACCACTGGGTAAATTAGTTCCTTCTGAAATATGAGCACCAATTAAGTATGGTTTATTAAATTCTTTAATACTATCAATTCCAAACCTAAATTCTTTAATACTGCTTAAAACATCAAAGTAAAAAAAATCAACATAAGGATTTAACAATTTTGCTTGGCTATAAAAGTCATCTTTAATTTCCTTATCTGATCTTGGATCAGCTTCATAAGTTAAGTATTGAGGAGGCAATCCTCCAGCAATTAAAACATTTGGGTAAAGCTTTTTTGCTTGTTGAGCAATTTCTCCAGCCTTTTTGTTAAGATATTCAAATTTATCCACTACTTTATTATCTCTTAATCTGGTCTTTCTTGTTGTGAATGTTGTTGTTACAATAACCTCAGCACCTGATTTAATAAAATCTATATGAGTGTCTAACAAAAGCTTATGATATTTATCTTGTAACAGAGCATTTGCACTCCACAATGTTCCATTTGGCTCCATACCTCTTGCTAAAAGCTCTTGCCCCATTCCACCATCTAGTATTCTTGTCTGTTTAAAAAAATTTAAGTCCATTTTATCCTCACTTTTTTAGTACTTTAGCTTTATGCAAGGTGTACAATATAGTTCAACTACCTGCAGATTGATTGTTATGGGGATTCCATTTTAGCAGTTAATGCCCGCAATAGGATCAAATCGGCAATTAAATATTATTCCAAATATCTTATTAAATCAATTAAATTTTCAAATAAATAATTTGAAAGCCATTCTAAAAGCTACAAAGATAACTAAGAATGATGTCATTAACGCAAGAACCCTGTTAGAAAAAATTTTTAAATTTAGATAATTTCCAAAAAGACCACCAATTAAAACAGCTAAAAATAACGGCCAATATAAAAAAACTTCATTTAATACATTTTCTTTTGATAAATGACCTAAAATCCCGGAGATAGAGTTGATAAGTATAAATAATGAAGCTGTAGTAACTATAATTTTAGGCTTATCTGCTTTTAATAAAAAAAGAATTGGACTTAAAAAGATTCCACCACCTATGCCTATTATTCCAGAGATTAATCCAAGGATAGAACCTATAAAGATTGAGATAAATGAACTGGGTTCTTTTGTCACTAAATTTTTGTCTTCATAAGATTTATTATTTACTAATAGTAATATTCCTGCAATTGATAAAACAAAAAATAATAATATTTCAAATATCTCTTTATTAATTATTAAGGTTCCACCAAAAAATGCTAAAGGAATTGATCCTATTAAAAACGGTAATAATAATTTAAAATTATGATTTCCTGCTCTAACATAATTAATTGAATTGCCTGTAACAACAATAATATTACAAAATAATGCTATGACTGGAAAAATATAGTATGGAATGTCCCATATTAGCAGTAGAGCTAAATAAGTAGACCCTCCTCCAAACCCTACACTTGAGTATAAAATAGCTGTTATAAAAAATAAAATTGATAATATAATCATATTAAAAAATTTTTATGAAAGTTAACATAGCATTATTGACTGTAACAGATACTAGAACTTTTGATAATGATAAATCAGGGGCAATTTTAGTTGAAAAAATAAAGTCGGCAAATCATAATTTAATAGATCGAAAAATTTGTAAAGATAATAAAGATGATATTGTTATAATCTTAAAAGAGTGGATAAAAAAAGATGAAATTGATGTTGTTATAACAACTGGGGGAACAGGATTGACTGGCAGAGATATTACCCCAGAAGCAATTGATCAAATCGCAGATAAGCAAATACCAGGATTTGGAGAACTATTTAGAAATTTAAGTTTGAAAACAGTTGGGACTTCAGCAATTCAATCAAGAGCTTGTGCTGTTTTAGCAAATGGTAAATACGTGTTTGCATTACCTGGTTCTTCAGGAGGGGTAACTGATGCATGGGAAGGAATATTAAAGCATCAATTAGACGTAAATCACAAACCTTGCAACTTTGTAGAATTATTTCCTAGATTAAAAGAAAAATAATTATTTTTGATATTTTTCTTTCCATTCAGTATAGGGCATTCCATAAATTCTTTCTCTAGCCTCAGGATCTGAAATTGAAACACCTTTTTTTTCTGCTTCCTCTCGGAACCATCTTGATAAACAATTTCTACAAAAATTAGCTAAGTTCATAAGATCAATATTTTGAACATCTTTTCTTTCATCAAGATGCTTCAATAATCTTTCAAATGTTGCAGATTGTATTTCTATCTTTTTATTTTTATCCATAACAAAAATATTAATGAGTTTTTTTGCAAGCACAAGATATAGTATTTATACAATTCTAAGTAGAAAATTTAAATTATTACAAATAGACATATATTATTATTGTTAGTTTAATAAGTAATGGCTACTACACGAAAAAGAAAAGCTAAGCCAAAGACCAAAAGAAAAAAAATAAAATTGGTCAAATCTTCTAGAAAAAAAATAAAAACGAAAAAAAAAGTTGTGACAAAAAAGTCTGCGACTAAGAAGCGTTCTAAAAAATCTAGAAAAAATAATAAGCTCAAATCAACAAAAAAAACAAGAGGGGTAAAAAAAATGAGTACAGAAACGATAAAAAGTGCCTCGTCTCCATTGTTGGATACGTCTCACTTAAAAGTCCCATTTCCATATAAAGCTAAATATGGAAATTTTATAAACGGGAAATTTGTTGAACCAAAGTCTGGAAAATATTTTGACAATGTTACACCGATAAATAATGAGGTAATTTGTAAAATAGCAAGATCAGATGCGAAAGATGTTGATGCAGCTTTAGATGCTGCACATGCTGCATTTCCAGCTTGGGGCAAAACTTCAATAACTGAAAGATCTAATATTCTTTTGAAAATAGCTGATGTTATAGAAAAGAATCTTAATACATTAGCTACAGCAGAATGTTTAGATAATGGAAAGCCAATCAGAGAATGTATGGCTGCAGACTTACCTTTAGTGGTTGATCACTGGAGATATTTTGCAGGTGTTATTAGAGCTGAGGAAGGTTCTGTTGCAGAAATAAGTAATAGTGAATATTCTTATCACATTCCAGAACCATTAGGTGTAGTTGGTCAAATTATACCTTGGAACTTTCCACTTTTAATGGCAACTTGGAAACTTGCTCCAGCATTAGCTGCAGGTAACTGTGTTGTTTTAAAACCAGCTGAACAAACTCCAGCTTCTATTATGTTATTAATGGAAATGATTGGTGATTTATTACCTCCAGGAGTTGTTAACGTTGTAAGTGGTTTTGGTTTAGAAGCCGGTAAACCATTGGCTTCATCTAAAAGAATCAAAAAGATTGCTTTTACAGGTGAAACAACGACTGGTCGTTTGATTATGCAATATGCATCTCAAAACTTAATTCCAATAACTTTAGAGCTTGGTGGAAAATCTCCAAATATTTTCTTCGAAGATGTTATGGCGCAAGATGATGACTTCTTTGACAAATGTTTAGAAGGTTTTGCAATGTTTACGCTTAACCAAGGTGAAGTTTGTACTTGTCCAAGTAGAGTACTAGTTCAAGAGTCTATCTATGATAAATTTATGGAAAGAGCTATTGCTAGAACAAAAGCTGTTAAACAAGACAATCCTCTAAAAATGGAGACTATGATTGGTGCTCAAGCATCAGTAGAACAAATGGAAAAAATCAAATCTTACTTAGATTTAGGTAAGAAAGAAGGTGCCAAAGTTCTATGTGGTGGAAATGTTGCTAAAGTTAATAGTGGTTTAGAAAAAGGAAATTATATTGAACCAACTATTTTCGAAGGTAATAATTCAATGAGAATCTTCCAAGAAGAAATTTTTGGACCAGTAGTATCAGTAACTAAATTTAAAGATGAAGCAGAAGCATTAAAAATTGCTAATGATACTCTTTATGGTTTAGGTGCTGGTGTTTGGACTAGAAATGGAAATATTGCATACAGAATGGGTAGAGAAATACAAGCAGGTAGAGTTTGGACAAACTGTTACCATGCTTATCCAGCGCATGCGGCATTTGGCGGATACAAACAATCTGGTATCGGAAGAGAAACTCACAAAATGATGCTTAATCATTATAGACAGGTGAAAAACTTACACGTGTCTTACAGTGAGAAAAAATTAGGCTTCTTTTAATAGATATATTATAATGGCCCGTATTAAATTACGGGCCATATAAATATGAAAGTTACAGCAACACCTTCAGCATTAGATCTAATAGAAGAATTAAAAAAAAATCACGGTAAAGAATTATTATTTCATCAATCTGGTGGATGTTGTGATGGTAGTGCTCCCATGTGTTATCCAGCTAAAGAATATCAAGTAGGCCAAGATGATGTGATGATTGGTAAGATAGGTGGTATCCCTTTTTATATTAGTGAAACTCAACATTCAGCATGGAAAAATACAGACTTAGTAATCGATTGTGTTGAGGGAATGGGTGGAATGTTTTCATTAGACAATGGAACTGGCAGAAGATTTTTAACAAGATCTGAGATTTGTATACCTGAAGATACTACGATAAATTAAGTTTCCTAAAATTTATTCTAAATAAAAGAAGAATAATTAAGATAATCAAAAAAATTAGAGGTTTAAAGAATATTGTTTTTGATAGCCAAATAAAATGCAAAACTCCAAAAATTGATATTATATAAATCAATCGATGTAGTTTTTTCCAATTTTTTTTTAAAATTCTGACCATTTTATCTGATGAAGTTATTGCTAAAGGAATAAGTAATAACCAGGCTGAAAAACCTATAAAAATAAATTTTTTCTTTAAAACATCATCAATTAAAGGTTCAAAATCAAATCTATAATCAAGACCAACATAACTAAGCATATGAATTGAGGCATAAAAAAATGCAAACAAACCAAGCATCCTTCTAAATTTAATCCACTCCAAGGAATTGGTAATTTTCCTAAGAGGCGTCATTGAAAGAGTTAAAAGTACAAATATTAAAGTCCATTCTCCAAAATGATTTATAATCCTATCAACGGGCTCAGGACCTAATTCATTATATATTAATTGATAAACGATTATATAAATAGGCCAAAGTGATAAGAAAAAAACAGCAGACTTGAAATAATTCTTCAATTTATTTAATAATTTTTTTTAAGGTCCATACCACTATAAAGATGAGCAACCTCATCTCCATAACCATTAAACATTAAAGTTTTTATTCTTGGAGCTAATATACTTTCTCCAATTACTCTTTCAGTTGCTTGAGACCATCTTGGATGATCAACTTCTGGATTTACATTTGAGTAAAAACCATATTCTCTTGGAGAAGCATTTTTCCAAGCAGTGTTAGGCATATTTTTTGTTAATTTAATTTTAACAATTGATTTTGCACTCTTGAAACCATACTTCCACGGTATAAATATTCTTAAAGGTGCGCCATTTTGATTTGGTAAAGGCTTACCATATAAGCCTGTTACGACAGTGGTAAGTGGATGCATCGCTTCATCAATTCTTAAACCTTCGATGTATGGCCAATTTAAAACAGGATATCTTTGGCCAACCATTTCCTCAGGATTATAAACTGTTTCAAACTCAACAAACTTTGCAGAAGGTTTAATCTCAACTTTGTTTAATAATTCACTTAATGAAAAACCTAACCATGGAATTATCATAGACCAACCTTCAACACATCTAAGTTTTAAAATTCTTTCTTCAGATTTAATTGCTAAAATTTCATCAATAGGAAGTTCCAATGATTTTTCAACTTCACCTTCAATTTTTACACTCCAAGGTCTTGTAGTAAAATTTTTTGCTCTTCTATGAGGATCACTTTTACCAGTACCAAACTCATAGTAGTTATTATATGTGGTTATATCTTCATAACTAGTTGGCTCATTTGAATTACTAGCTTTTGCATTAATTAATGGAACCGAACTTAAAGTAAGAGCACCTAGACCGTAGCTCATAGATTTAATAAAAGTTCTTCTTTTATTAAAAATTTTTTCTGGAGTAATTTCTGAATGCTTAAACCTTTTCATTAGCTATAGGGTTTCCTTTTAACCATTCGCTTTCTTCATTTTCATAATGTTCTTTTTTCCAAATTGGAGACCTTTTTTTTATTTCCTCAATTATGTATCTTGAAAGTACATATGCTTGATCACGATGTTTGCAAGCAACTGCGATAATTATGCTAATCTCACCTAATTTTAAATGTCCTTTAGCATGTTCAATAAATACAGCTTTATCTCTAATATTTAATTTTTGATCTGTTTCATTATAAATTTCCTCAAAACTTTTAATCACCATTTCGTCATGACTATCATAAGTAATTCCTGTTACTGTTTTATTATCGTTGATATTTCTCACAGTACCTAAAAAATAAATTGATGCTCCAAACTTAGAGTCTTTAATAAACTTTTCAGCGCTTGAAGTAAGTATCTTTTCTTTTTTAGTGTCTACTATTTTTGTATGAAGCATTAACCTCCTCCGATAGGGGGTATAATACCAATCTTTTGATCTTTTGTGATTTTATAATTGTCGCTAATTATTTCATTATTTTCGGAACAAAAAGCTGAAGACTTCACAACTTTGATGAAGTTTTCATTTCCACCAAAATTTTTATCTATATATTTAATTATTTCATTTCGTAAATCATCTATCGAAGCTTTATCTCTAACCTCAATCTCTAAATGATCGTTATCGCTGAAATCTCTACTAGCTCCAAATAGCTCTAATTTAATTTTCACTGAATTTAATTAAATATCGTCTTTGATTGGGTTGATTGAAAG
Organism: uncultured Pelagibacteraceae bacterium; assembly: GCA_902572005.1. Lineage (GTDB taxonomy): Bacteria > Pseudomonadota > Alphaproteobacteria > Pelagibacterales > Pelagibacteraceae > Pelagibacter. Next base: position 23,930 of record CACGEC010000004.1, read on the forward strand.
TAATTTTTCGTCATACCTAAATTTAGATCCCTTTTTTGAACTATAATGAAGCGAATTAATTACAGTAATTGTAGATGTTTCAGGAGCAATTAATATAGAAACTCCTCCATAACCACTCATTCCAAATACAACTTTATCTTCTATACCTTTATATTCCATATGAAAGTAGCCTCCATATGCCTTTGATGGATTGTAAGGAGGGTCTCTAAATTCTGATGTAGTTTTTTTCTTTATTCTTCTTTCATGGAGATCCTTAAAGTATTTACCAACACACGTATCATTCTGGTAATCATCCATGATACTTTTTGCAATTCTTAAATAATCGTATCTATCTGCATAAAACATAGAATTCGCTCTTCCTTCATCAGGCATATCTCTGTGTTTAAAAAAGATAACACTATTTTTAATTTTTATATGCTTTTGAAAAACGTTCACTAAAAAATTCTCAAATTCAGCGCCTGTTTTATATTTAATATAATTAAAAACTACATTTGGTAATAACCCATGATAATTGTATTTAGGCTTAGATCCTTTTTTTTCTTTCATCATGACCATATAATAAGCTAGATTTTCATCATCATTACTTTCACCATTCCACATCGCAACATCAGTAACAATTTTGTGATCTCCTGTATTCATATTTAAAAGATCTATTAGTTTTTGATCGTGATAAAGAGTGCTCTGTATCATAGGCCAATCGTTTAATTTTGTATCAATGCTGTCAATATAACCTCCACAGATTGCATGACCTGCAAGCAATCCGATCATACTTTTGCCGACTGAGTTAGAGCGAAATTTTGTAGAATTGTCTATGAATTCTCCCAATCTTTCTTTGGGTGACATCTCATCTATTACAATTTTATCTCCTTCAAAACGTAAGTAGCTAAGTATTGCCGATTCTTTTAATTCCGCTTTAACAGTATCATCTACTCTCAAATCTTTTTTAAATTCAAAAGGATTTTTTGAAGGCTCTATATCATATGTATGAAATTGACCTGTATAAGGATGATTAATAGTTTTCCATAAATAATAAATTAATGTATCCCTATTAGGATTTGCATTGGGACGAACTTGCCATCTATCTTTATAAAATTTTATTTTTAAATTATTTGATCCTTCAAATTCGTTACATTTGTTTAAATACCAAACATTACTTCCTTTTGCTTCATCTTTGCAGATTTTTCTAGGTTCAAAGTTTAAGTATTGTTTATGACCATTATCTCTCAACCACAAATTAAATTCATCTTCCTTATTTTTGAAATTTGTATTGTCCTCAAATCCTGATGCAATATCAGCTTTAGCCACACTAGTATTAAAAACAAATAGTAATAAAATTATTATAATTTTTTTCATTTTTTTAGTTTAGATGAAAACTTTAAATTTTCATCTTTAAATTGCGATTTATTCTTATTTATAAAGTTGTCCATTATCTTTACTTTTTCTTCTTCAAATTCTGCAACCTTTCTTTCATTAAGGTCTACATATAAAGCTAGAATTTCAATTGTTGAGGCTAGGAATTTTTTTTCTTTGTGGATCATTTCCATCTTATATTGAAGTCTTTTTTTATCATGATCGAAATAAACACAATTTATATCCACTTCATCGTTTAGTTGAAGTTCTTGATTGTAAGTTATGTGAGACTCTACAATCATTGTACTTTTTTTAGTTGTTTTTGCTGAGTGTTCACCCATCTTAAAAATATTATTTAATGTATCAGCACCATATTTATCAAACATTAATAGATAATATGAAACGTTCATGTGATCGTTATAATCAATCCAATCTTTAATTACTTTTTGAGAACTTAAGTAAACTGACATGAAAAAATTAAAAAATATTTTTTAAAAACTCTGGTAATCCATCTGGATTGGTCCATAAACCACTTTTACCACCTTCTTTAATCAATAATTTTACATTATCAATTTTAAGATGTGGATTTACTATTTTACTTAAATCATAAATTGTTATTAATGCAGCGTTTACACCCATAATAGCTTCCATTTCAACACCAGTTTTTGCAACTGCTGACACAACACAAAAAACCTCAAGTGAATTATCTACTTCGTTCATAATGATCTTAGTCGCAGTATGATCAATCGGAAGTGGATGACATAAAGGAATTAGTTCACTTGTTTTTTTAACTCCTAAAACTGCTGATACTTCTGCTAAAGTAATAGGATCGCCTTTTGGCATTTTTTTATTTTTGATTAAATCGAAGACTTCTTTACCAACATAAATTTTTCCTGAAGCCAATGCTCTTCTAAATGTTTCGTTTTTAGATGAAACATCAACCATATTAAAAGAATTTTTTTTGAATATTTCTTTAGCCCAGTCTTTTAAATCATTTTGATTAATTACTTTTAGATTTTTCATTTAACCACCAGTTTTAGATAAATTCTTTGTTAGCCCTGTCTCTCCAAGCTCAAGATAATGTGATTCCTTTTTAAATTTCATTTGGCCTAATATAAGATCTTTTAACTCTTCAGTCTGATTATCTTTTTGAAGCAGATGTCTTATACTTATTCCTGTATTTCCAAACAAACAAAGTCTTAAATCTCCCTTTGATGTAATTCTTAAACGGTTACATGACTTACAAAAATCTTTAGAGTAGGGAGCAATAATTCCAAATTTTCCTTTGTAATCTGGATTTATATAATTTAGCGATGGGCCAGCATCTAAGCCTTGTGTTTGATATATCCAATTATTATCATTTAGATAACTTTTAAAAATTTTAGATGAAATATGGTACTTGTTAAAGTAATCAAGATTATCACCTGTCTGCATTAATTCGATATATCTAAAATTGACTTTGTTTTTTTTTATGAAATCTGACCACGCATTAAAGTCTTTAGTAAACGCATTAACTCCATTTAGAAGAACAGCATTTATTTTTATATTATCAAAACCCAAATCTTGTAAAACTTGAATTCCTTTAAGAATTTCTGGCAATCTGTCATGTTTAGTAATATTTTTAAACGTTTCTCTATCTAAACTATCAATGCTGATGTTAATACCATCTAAGCCACTATCTACTAATAACTTTGCCTTTTGATCTAAATGATATCCGTTAGTAGTAATAACAACTTTTTTTATACTGGTTTCATTTTTTAAGATTTTTACAATTTCAAAAAAATCTTTTCTGACAGTTGGTTCTCCACCAGTTAATCTAATTTTTTGAACTCCTAACTCTGAAAAGCCTTTAGCAAGTCTTCTTATTTCATCAATATGTAAAAATTTTCTATTATCACTCTTATCCGCCATGTAACCATTGGGTAAACAATAGCCACATTTAAAATTACAAACTTCGGTTATGGACATTCTTATGTATGGAAATTTTCTGCCAAAACCATCTTGTAAGTGTTGCATAGAATAAACTTATACTAGAACTGTTGATTAATAAACTTGGAAAATAAATAAAAATTTAACCACAACTTCAAATTGTAAATTAATTTTGTTCTTTTTCATCAATTTTTTTTTTGATAAAATAATGTCCTAATGGAGGTACGATTATGAGCAAAAATAAAACTAAACTTAACTTAAACAGAAGAAATTTTTTAACAGGAACAGCTACACTTGCAGGAATTGCTGCAACAGCTTCAGTTGTGCCTATATCAATAGCAAATGCTAATCACTCAGAGGGAAAAAAGGGTTTACCAAATTTTATAAATTGGAAAAATAGAGATGCTCTAATTGTACACTCAGATAAAGGGATTGAAACCCATAGAAGTGCAATTGGTGAAAGTTTAATTACTCCAAATAGCAACATTTATATCAGAAACAACATGCCAACAATGACTGATAAGCAAATTGGAGATAGAAAAAAATGGAAAGTGTCTATTGAAGGTGTAAAAAATCCAAAGACATTTACATTGGCTGAACTTCAAAAATTAGGTCATGCAACCATGGCAACCATTTTACAGTGTTCAGGTAACGGAAGAGGATTTTTCAAACATAAACCTCGAGGTTCTCAGTGGAAAACAGGTGCAGCAGCATGTGTTTTTTGGACTGGTGTACCTATGAAAACTGTAGTTGATGCTTGTGGAGGTATCAGTGGAGATGCAGTTTTTATGACATCTGCTGGTGTTGATCATGAACCGACTGGATTAGATCCAAAGAAAGCTATGATTGAAAGATCAGTGCCTAAAAAAGTTTACAAAGATGCTATGCTCGCATGGGAAATGAATGGTGTTCCATTACCAAATGCTCATGGTGGACCATTAAGAATGGTAACCCCAGGATACTTTGGAATAAATAACGTCAAACATCTTGGAAAAGTAGCATTCACATCAAGCGAGTCATCTGTGAAGTATATGAAGAAAAGTTACAGAATTTCTCCAATTGGAAAAAAAGGATCGCAATATCCATCTTGTTGGGAAATGCCAGTTAAATCATGGATTACAAGACCAACTGATGAAACTGGAAAAGTGAAAGCAGGTAAAGTCCAAATAGTTGGAGTAGCTATGGGAGGCACTAAAAAAGTAAGAAGTGTTAAAGTGTCCGTCGATGGTGGTAGTAGCTGGAAAAGAGCAAAATTTATAGGTCCAGACCTTGGAAAATATGCTTGGAGACAGTTTGTTTTAGAAACAACTTTAAGTGCTGGTACTTATAATATTGCTAGTTTAGCTTCTAATGGTTCTGACAGACAGCCAGAATTACGAATGGAAAACAGAAGAGGCTATGCTCACAACGGTTGGAAAGACCACAGCGTAAACATTACTGTAGTATAGTAGCTTAAAAAGCTTAAAATAAGTTAATGAGGATTTTAAGATTTTTGTTAATTTCATTTCTTTGTATTATATTTAAAGCTCAAACATTGTTTGCCGACGAGGCCAAGATGTCTAAGGGCTTAGAAATTTTCAATGAAACTGCTGGATGTGCTGCATGTCATGTCTTAAAGGCGGCAGGCTCTGAGGGCAATATAGGTCCGAACCTGGATACTGTTGAGGGTTTAAATTATGATACTGTTATGGATATTGTAACTCACGGTCTAGGAGTAATGCCTGCTTTTGGTGAAGATGAAATTTTAACTAAAGAAGAAATAGATATTGTATCTTTTTACGTTTCTAATTCGGTAAGTAAATAATATTTAGGTGAAGTTTTTATTAACTTCCAGCTGTCTCACCTGGAAGTTAAAATTTATTTATTGCCCTGGTGCTTTGTAACCAATTTTACTAGCTTTAGTTGTTGCTTTAGTAAAATCTATAGCCTCTAATATAGTTAAGTTTTTTACCGCACCTGACGACTCCACAACTAATTTAATTGCTGCAAAATCTTCAAAACTTGGCACATCAGTAACAACTATAAAGTCATAAGAACCTCTAACTATGTCCATGCTGTGCATCGTGCCACCCATAGCTTTAGTAAGTTGTTCTACAACTGCTTTTCTATCACTTGTAGGATCTTTCAAAAATCCTTGAAAAGCTTTTTCAGTATAATTTCCCATTATATAAGCTTTCATGTTAATCTCCTTTCTATTAAGTTAATGCTACCATTGAACTAGAAAAATTTAGTGTGTAAAAATAACATAGTAGACACAACTTATGGGAATGCTAGATTAAGAAATGTACGAAAAATTTGGTCAATTTATTGATGGAAAATGGTCACCATCATCAACTGGTGAAACATATGAAGTTATCAATCCTGCAACCGAAGAAGTTCTTGGTAAGGCTTCGAAAGCTTCCCCAGAAGATGTAGAAAGAGCATTAAAATCAGCTGAAAAAGGATTACAAGTTTGGAAAAAAACTGCACCTTGGCAAAGATCAAATATAATTCGAAAAGTTGCAGATAAGATTAGAGAAAAGTCAAATGTGCTTGCTAAATGGATGACACTTGAAGTAGGCAAACCTTTAGCTGAGGCAAAAGGTGAGATTTCAGGAGCTGCAGATATTTTTGAGTGGAACGCTGAGGAAACAAAAAGAATTTATGGTCAAACAGTTGAAAGTAGATTTGAAGATACTAGAGTTCATGTTTATTATCAGCCAGTTGGTGTTGTTGCTGCATTATCTCCATGGAATTTTCCAGCAGTACTATCCGCAAGAAAAATTTCAACAGCGATGGCTGCTGGGTGTTCAGTTATAATTAAACCAGATGTTATTACACCAGGTGTTGTAATGGAAATGGTAGATATTTGTAGAGAATGTGGAGTTCCAGCAGGAGTAGTTAATCTTTTATCTGGTGATCCACCTAGTATTGCTCAACAATTAATTGCTTCTGATATTGTTAAAAAAATTTCAATTACAGGATCAAGTCGAGTTGGAAAATTAATTTTAAAACAAGCAGCAGATAAAGTTCAAAGAGTAACAATGGAACTTTCTGGTCATTCACCTTTCATTGTATTTGAAGATGCAGATGTAAAAAAAGCAGCTGATATGGCAATCTCAGCAAAGTTTAGAAATAATGGCCAAGTTTGTATTTCACCAAATAGATTTTATATTCATGACAGTAAAAAGGATGAGTTTGTAAATTTATTTGTTGAAAAAACTAAAAAATTAAAAATTGGCAATGGAATGGATGCTGATACCCAATTAGGTCCACTAACAACAGAAAAAAGATTAAATGAAATTGAAGAATTAGTTGAAAAAACAAAACAAGAGGGAGCAAAAGTTTTATTAGGAGGTAAAAGACCCGCAGGTTTCAATAAAGGTTTTTTTTATGAACCAACAATATTTGATAACGTCAAAGATGATTTTACTATAATGAAACAAGAGCCTTTTGGACCTTTAGTGCCGATGCTCTCATTTAAATCTTTTGATGAAGTTATACAAAGAGCAAATAATCATGAACTCGGTTTATGCAGTTATGTTTGTACAAATTCTATGGAAACAGCTCACTTAGCCTCAGAACAATTAGAAACAGGGTCAGTAGCGGTAAATACAGGTGTCGTAGCAATCGCCGAAGCTCCTTTTGGTGGAATTAAACAAAGTGGATACGGTAGAGAAGGTGGTTCTATGGCTATAAAGGATTATTTGAATGTGAAATATACTCACATGGGTATTAAAGGTTAATTAACTATCCCACAATTTTAAAATCAGATTTATATTTCTCATTAATAGAAATCCCTAGTCCTGGAGTATTATCATCTAAATTAATAAAACCATTTTTTGGCTCAGGTTCCCCTTTAAATAAATAATAAAACAACTCATTTCCTATCTCAACTTGGTGTACAGGAAAAAATTCTGAAAAGGGGCAATTGTTATGAGCCATTGTTAAATGATAGTTGTGCATTTGACCAGCATGAGGGATTACAGGTACACCATATTTTTCTGCTAGCGAATTTATTTTGTGACCAGGAGTAATACCTCCAACTCGATTTGCATCATATTGAATAAAACTAACTGCTTTAAGCTCTAATAGATGTTTAAATCCTAAATAACTGAATTCGTGTTCGCCCCCCCGCAATAGGAATATCGCCCAAAGCATTTAATTCTGCATATCCTGGAATATCATCAGGTATCACCGGTTCCTCAAGCCATTTGGGTTTAAATTTTATCAACTCAGGTATTATCTTTTTTGAATATTCTAGATCCCATCCCATGTAAGCTTCAAGCATAAGATCAGTTTCATATCCAACCACTTCTCTAACAGCATTTACTAATTCAATATTTTTTTTTATTCCTGCAGCACCATCCTTGGGTCCCCAACCAAATCGCATTTTGAACATCTTAAAACCCTCATTCAAATATTTTTCAGCTTCTATTTGTAGATCTTTAATCGGTTGGCTATATAGTTTTGAAGCGTATACTGGAATTTTATCTTTTGTCCTTCCTCCAAGTAGTTCGAACACTGGTTTATTTTTTAATTTACCCATTAAATCCCAAATTCCTAGATCGATTGCTGAAATTCCAATCATGCCAATCCCTTTTCTTCCCCAGGCCATTGTGCTTCTATACATTTTGTCCCACAAATAATCGTAATCGAATGGATCTTCTCCAATTACTAAATTCTTTAAATAACAATCTATTGCTTTTTTTGTTACCTCTGGTGCTAGTGCAGCGTTACCTAAACCTATAGTTCCATCATCTGCTATAACCTCACAAACCATCCATTGATGAAATCTAAATGATTTCATTTTATCTCCTGACTCTCTGAGAGCATCAGTTGGATTTGTGCAAAAGTTTTGAGCAGGGGGAACTATTTCTCCTGTCCATTTATAGATGGACGTTTTAATATCTTTAATTTTTGTCATTGTTTAGATTTATTTTCTGCCATCGTTAGTGCTATCTTAAATGATTGCAAGGTAGGTTCTAAGTTTGCTTTATTTTTTCCAGCAATATCAAAAGCAGTTCCATGAGCTGGGGTAGTAATAGGAATTGGTAATCCACCTTGTACAGTGACCCCTCTATCAAATCCAAAAGCTTTAAGACCTGACTGTAAAGCATCATGATACATACCAACAATACAGTCGTGATTTTTATTTTTAAAAGAAGTTATAAATGATGTATCACAAGGTAAAGGACCGTCAGCATTAATTCCTTGTTTTTTTGCTTCTTCAATAGCTGGAATTATTTCATTTTCTTCCTCTGTACCAAATTCGGCGTGTGGATTTAATGCTTGAACAGCAACCCTTGGTTTTTCGATACCATTAAGTTTCATAGCTTCATTTATTAATTTAATTGGTTTAATAATATTATCTTTTTTAATATGTTTTGGGACTTCACTGATAGGTATATGAGAAGTAACTCTTGCAGTCCAAAAATTATCTACTACATTAAACTCACAAAAGAAATCTTTTACATTTAATCTTTCAGCCATTAAATGAAGTTCATCAGAATGTTTATTTCCTCCCATTATCATACTTGTTTTATTAAAAGGACCAAAGTTGATAGCTTGTATTTTATTTTGTTTTGCAAGATCTAAAGCAAGATTAAGAGCCTCAAGTACACTTTGACCAGCTTCTTTAGAACACTTTGAAAGTATATAACTATGATTTTTTCCATTTGATATATCTAAAAAGAATTTATTTCCTTCACTGAAATTTATCTCATCAAAATTATTTACAATTTTTAAATTATTATTATTTCCAGTTATTTGATCACCTTTATCTAATATACTCTTTTCACCAATAACAACTATATTTACCGCATCAGTAATTTTTTCAGTCAATAATTTTGATACAAGCTCAGGTCCAATCCCTGAAGGATCACCCAATAAGAGACCAATATTAATTTTATTTTCTGGCATTTTTTTCTTTACGGTTTGTATCAGATTATGATTAAATAAATAATTATAAATTAACCAAAGAGGGAAATAATGAAAAAAAGTTTTAAACTTTTCTTAGCCGCTGCATTCCTAGTGACTGAATTTTTTGTTATAGCAATACCTTTAATGACTACATCTGCTAGAGCAGATGGTGCTATACAAGCTATTACTCACGCAGGATTCGGTGGTGGTACTGACGTAACTACTAGAATGATGCTTTTAAGAGCCAGAAGAGTTCTTAAACAAGACATGCAATTAGTTAATAAAAAAGGTGGCGGTGGAGCTGTATCTATGGATTATATGATGAGTTTACCAGCTGATGGTCAACACACTTTAACATGGACAACAGGACACGCAGTTTCTATGGCTTTAGGAAAAACTAAAGTTAAACTTAGCGACATGCAGCCTTTGGCTAGAGGTACTGATGACCCACAATTATTTGTTGTTAACTGTAAAGCAGACATCAAAGATGCTAAAAAATTTATTAGCACACAAAAATCAAAATCACTTAAATATGGAACGACCCATGTAGGTGGAATTGATGATGTTAGTGCAATTGCTTTTACAAAAAAAGGTGGATTAAAAGATCCAACTATAGTTGCGTATAAAGGTGTAGCACCAATTAAAACGAACTTAATCAAAGGAGATATTGATGTAGGAGTTTTAAATTTAGGTGAAGCATTAACTGAAATTAATGATGGTACATTATGCGTTTCTATCGTGTTAGCAAACAATAGAATGGCTAAAATTAAAGACTCTCCAACAGCTAAAGAATTAGGAATACCTGTTTCTTTATCTACTGTTAGAGGTTTTGTAACTAAAAAAGGAGCTCCAGCTGAGAGAGTTAAACAGTTAGAAGCTGGAATGATGAAAGCAATGAGCCACAACTACTATAAAAATTTCTTAACAGAAATTGGTCTTGATGAGACTAGCGTAGTTGGTGCTGATGAATGGGGTAAGCAAATGGAAGAAATGCTTACTGAAATGACTGCACAGCTTAAAGCTTTAGGTTACATTAAGTAGTATAAATTAAAGTACATTTGAATATGAACAATGTACAAAAACAAAAAAGGGCAAACAAAAGTTTGCCCTTTTTTTTTAAAGATGAGTTTAAAGTTTCTTTCATAATAATATTAATTTCAACAGTCTTATTAATTAGTACTTTTTCATTTGATATTGTTCCTCCAATTTTAAATAGAGGTATTCAGCCAGCTACTTTTCCTAAAGGATTATTAGTTTTAATAATTGTTTTAACTTCAATTGTTTACTATTTATCTTTTAAAAAGCCTTGGGAAATTAAAAAAAAATTACCACAACCTTTTTTCTTAACATTACTTAGTTTCGTTTTTTTTATTTTTATATCAAAAACATTAGACTTTTTTTTAGCTATATCGCTGTTATCTGTTTTTGTTTCATACTGCTGGGGTGAAAGAAGAGTTTTTTATTTAATATTAGTAAGCATAATCTTTCCAATAATTGTATTTATTTTTTTTGAAACAATTTTAGGATTGAGATTTCCTCCTGGTATAATCACAAATATTTACTATCAAGTATAATATGGAAAACCTTTATTTAATGTTTGCTCCTTTGTTAAGTTCGAAATTGATGATTGTTTTAGTTTTTGGAACTTTGTTCGGTTTGATACTTGGAGTGTTACCAGGTCTTGGACCAACCACAGGTGGAGCATTAATTTTACCATTTACTATGACTTTAGATCCTCTATCAGCAATTGTTTTATTAACAGCTATTTATTGTTCAGCCACATATGGTGGAGCAATAACTGCAGTATTAATAAATACTCCTGGCACGCCAGCTGCCGCAGCAACTTGTCTTGATGGTTATCCACTTGCTCAAAAAGGAGAAGCAGGTAGAGCCTTAGGTATGGCGACAGTATCAAGTACTATTGGAGGTATCTTTAGTGTGATTGTTTTAGTCTTTTTTGCTCCACTTCTTGCACAACTTGCTTATGAATTTGGACAACCAGAATATTTTGCTTTAGCAATTTTTGGTTTAACAATGTTGGCATCTATTGGTGAAGGAAGTCCGATTAAGAATCTAATAGCTGGAGCTTTTGGAATATTGATATCTACTATTGGTAAAGATTTTATGACATCTATAGAGAGATTTACTTATGGAATTAATGAATTATCAGAGGGAATAGGATTTATTCCTGTAGTTGTTGGATTATTTGCCATAAGTGAAATGTTAACACAGTCAACTTCGTTGGATCAAATTTTTAAGAGAGTAGCTTTAAAAGCAGTGAAACTTCCATCAATATTAGATTATAAAAAAACTTGGAAAACTATTTTAAGATCTTCAGGAATAGGATCTTTTATAGGAGTATTACCAGCTGAAGGAGGGACAGTGGCTTCTCTCATAGGATATTCTGAAGCAAAAAGATGGTCTAAAAATCCAGAGGAATTTGGAAAAGGTTCAGTAGAGGGAATTGCAGGAGCTGAAGCAGCTAACAATGCGGCTACTGGAGGAGCAATGGTTCCTACTTTAGCTCTAGGAATCCCAGGAAGTGCAACAACTGCAGTAATTTTAACAGGATTAATAATTCATGGGGTTAGACCTGGCCCTGATTTATTTAGAGAGCAGCCTGAATTTTTGTACGGTATTTTTGGGTCAATGTTGATAGCAAATATCTTATTTTTCATATTTGGTTTTTTTGGCGCAAAAATATTTGCACGAATTACTTTAGTTCCAAACAAATTATTATGGCCAATGATTTTTGCTGTTTCTGTTTGTGGAACATACTCATTGAGTCAATCAATGCTAGATGTGTGGATAATGTTATTTTTTGGAGTAATTGGTTTTTTTATGAGACGTTATGGTTTTTCAGTAGTTCCCGTCATAATTGGTTTAATATTAGGTGAATTAGTCGAGGGCACATTAAGACAATCTTTAGTAATCTTTGAGGGAAATTGGTTATTATTTTTAACGAGACCTATTGTAGTTACTTTTTTTATTTTATCTTTAATTGCATTAATTTTTCCATTATTAAGAAAGAAAAAAAAATATGAATGAATATAATTTTAAAGGCAGAACTGCTGTAATTACAGGAGGTGCTCAAGGTTTTGGATTTGCAATATCAAAAAGAATAATAAATTCTGGAGGAAAAGTAATTATTTGGGATATAGACAAAAAAGCTGTTGAAATTGCTCAAAAAGAAATCAATTCTAAAAATTTTAGTTTTCAAATTGTTGATATAACTGATTTCAAAGATGTAGAAAAATCAGTGGAAGATTTAGAGAAACAGTTTGGTAAGGTAGATATCTTTGTAAATAACGCAGGAATGACCGGGATGAATGCTAAAGTTTGGGACTACCCATTAAATGAATGGAAAAAAGTAATAGAATTAAATTTAAATGCCACTTTTTATTGTTGTAAAGCTATTGTTCCACATATGATTAAAAATAATTATGGAAGAATAGTTAATATTGCTTCAATTGCAGGAAAAGAGGGAAATCCAAATGCTAGTGCATATAGTACCTCTAAAGCAGGTGTAATAGGATTGACTAAGTCATTAGGTAAAGAACTTTCAGATAAAGATATTGCAGTGAATTGTGTTACGCCAGCAGCTGCAAAAACAAGAATTTTTGATCAAATGACAAAAGAGCATATTGATTATATGTTATCAAAAATACCAAGAAATCGTTTTGCAAAAGTAGATGAATTAGCTTCTTTAGTTTGTTGGTTAGCAAGTGAAGAAAATTCTTTTAGTACAGCAGCAGTATTTGATTTAAGTGGTGGAAGGGCAACTTATTAAAAAGGAGAAAATATGAAATTATGTAGATTGGGAGAAATTGGAAAAGAAAAACCAGCTATAATTGATAAGGAGAATAATTATCGTGATTTATCATCTATTATAAAAGATTTAAATCCTGAAACTTTAAATTTTGATACTATTAAAAAGATTTCAGATACAGATATTGCAAGTCTTCCAAAATTAGACTCAAGTTTAAGAATAGGTGCTTGTGTGTCCAAACCTTCAAAATTTATTGGTATTGGATTAAATTTTAAAGATCATGCTGAGGAACAGAATTTACCAATTCCAAAAGAACCAATAATCTTCTCAAAATTCACTAGTTGTATTACAGGCCCCAATGATCCCATCGTAGTTCCAAAAGATTCAAATCACACAGATTGGGAAGTTGAACTGGGTTTTGTTATTGGAAAAAAAGCAATTAATGTAAGTGTAGATAATGCTATGGACCATGTACTTGGTTTTTTTCTAGTAAACGATGTCAGTGAAAGGAATTTTCAAAAAAATAAGGGACTTACTTGGGATAAGGGCAAGGGCTTTGATACTTTTGGACCAATAGGACCTTATATAGTTACTAAAGATGAGCTACCTGACTTTCAAAAATTAAATATGTTTTTAGAAGTTGATGGCAAGAGAATGCAAACTGGAAATACAGAACAAATGATTTTTGATATTAAAACATTAGTATCTTACATGAGCTCATGTATGAGTTTGCATCCTGGCGACATTTGCTGTACCGGAACACCTCCTGGTGTAGGAGAAAATATGTCTCCTCCTCATTTTTTAAAAGGTGGTGAAGAAGTTGTGTTAGGAGTTGATAAACTTGGAGAACAAAAACATAAAGTAATTCCTTATAAAGAATAATTTTTAATGTTTGAAATTTTTATTGCACTAGGTGCTGGACTTGTAAGTTTTTTGTCTCCGTGTGTTTTACCTCTTATTCCCGGTTATATTTCATACATTTCTGGAAGCTCATTAAATGAATTGATTGAAAAAAAAAGCATTAATCTTCTTCCAATTATTTTATTTACTGTTGGATTTTCAATTGTTTTTATAGTATTTGGTGCTGCCTCTACATTTTTAGGGCAAGTCTTACTTAAAAATTCATACGAGTTAAGAATAGCTGCAGGTTTAATTATTGTCATTCTTTCTCTTCATATAATTGGAATAATTAATATCAAATTTCTAAACTATGAAAAAAGAATGCAAACAAATTCTAATACTAATTTCTATAGCCCAATTTTAATTGGAATGGCATTTGCTTTTGGATGGACGCCCTGTATTGGTCCTATATTAGGTTCAATTTTAGTCCTCGCAGCTACAGAGGAGAGTTTAAATAAGGGTGTCATATTGTTATTTTCTTATTCATTAGGTTTAGCAATACCATTCATTTTATCGGGCTACCTGATACAAAGATTTCTGATATTTTCTAAAAACTTCAAAAAAAATATTGGTTTAGTATCAAAAATTGGAGGGATTATTCTTTTAATAACGGGAGTTTTGATATTAACTAACCAATTACAAGCTTTGGGATATTATCTACTAAATATTTTTCCATTCTTACAAAATTTTGGATAAAAATAATTATGAAAATTTATCAAATAGACTCTAGCGCAAGAAAAGAAGGTTCTACATCAAGAGCCTTAGCTAAAAAGCTACTAGACAAAATTAAAAAACCAGAAGATGAAGTTATCTATAGAGATTTGGATGATGAAATGGTTTTTGTTTCAGGACTTACAGAGTCTGGAATGAAAATAGACAAAAAAGATCAAACAGAACATCATAAAAAAATGTTTGAACTGTCAGACATATTGGTTAAGGAATTAAAAGATAGTGATATTATAATTATATCTGCTCCGATTTATAATTATGGACCACCTGCAACTTTAAAAGCTTGGTCTGATCTTGCAGCAAGAGTAGGAGAAACTTTTAGATTTAAACCTGACGGTAGAAGAGAAGGTTTATTAAAAAATAAAAAAGCATACTTAGTTATTACATCGGGGGGAACAAAACTTAATAGTAATGAGGATTTTCTTACTCCATGGTTAAAATTTATTTTAAATTTTTTTGGGATTGAAAAAATTGATACTATTTGTGCTGATCAAATGTCGATTGATCATGAAAAGTCAATTAAAGAGGCTGAGAAACAAATTAAAGATTTAATCATTTAATGAATAATAAAATTAAAACTGATGATGTAATATTTAATTTTTTTAAACAAATTTGTGATGAAAAAGATGATCAAAAATGTATTGAACTAGGTAATAGCTGGATAGTTGCAATGGAAAAAAATCTTAAAAGTATGGAAGAAAGTTTAGATAATAAAGATAAAATTAAATTCTTAGAGGATATCAAAAATAATCGAGATCACCTCAATAGTCTCAAAGGCAAAAGCTCAACACAATGGCGTGAGTATGCAACTGAATGTATGGTTGAAATAATGGATAATAAAGTATAAGTATTTAGTTAAAAGGGGTGTCTTTACAGACTGAGATTAAACCCAACGAACCTGTCCGGTAATTCAGAAAGGGATAACAATGGATAAAACATATTTTTTAAGTCAATCTACCTCATTAATTTTAGTTATTGTTATAAGTTTAATATTTGTTTTTTTAGGTCTGTATAATTCAAAAAAATATCAAGGACTAAATAATTATTTAACAGCCAATAGAAACATTGGTTTATTTTCTTTAACTACAAGTTTAACTGCGTCAGCTTTAGGAGCATGGATTTTATTTGGCCCAGCCTCAGCAGCGACCTGGGGAGGAATAGGTGCCATCATAGGATATTCACTAGGTACAGCTTTTCCGATGTTTTTTTTAATATATTTAGGAAAAAAAATTAGAAAAGAGTTTCCTAAAGGATCATCTTTAATTGAGTTTTTGAGAAAAAAGTTTGGAAAAAGCCTATTTAAACTTATTCTGTTAATGACAATTTTTTACATGTTTATTTTTTTATGTGCTGAAGTTACAGCGGTCGCAGTCTTAATAAATTATATATCTGGTACTGAACTTTGGATTACGGCTTTAATTGTACTACTATCTACTCTTGTATATACTTTGTACGGAGGTTTGAGAGCATCGATATTTACAGACAATATACAAATGGTTGTAATTGGAATTCTTTTGTTAATTTCGTTTCTTTATATAAATTCTTTTACAGGATCTAAGTTTTCCTTTGAGTTTATAAAAGATAAAAATCCTCAACTTTTAAGTCCATCCTATATACCAAGCTATACAGCTGGTTTAACTTTTTTTATTGCAGTTGCTGCTACAAATTTATTTCATCAGGGTAATTGGCAAAGAGTTTATGCGGCAAAAAATTTTGAAACTTTAAGGAAAAGCTTAATTATATCTTTCTTTATAATAATACCAGTAGTCTTTTATATGGGGTTTACTGGAATGGTTGCTTTTTCAATAGATCCAACTATCAGACCTGATTTAGGATTTTTTACATTATTACTTCAAGAGCAAACAGAGTTGTTGTCTTTATTTATTATAGTGCTTGGTTTAGCTTTAACAATTTCTACGGTTGACACTTTGGTAAATGCAATATCAAGTTTAATTGTTGTAGATGGCAAAGCAACATTTAGCTTAAATAAAAAAACAAATTATTTAAATTTTTCTAAATATATAATTTTATTTTTATCTTTAATTTCGTTTATTATTGCATCTAAAGGATTTGATATTTTATATTTATTTTTATTGGCTGATTTATTCTGTTGTGCTTTTGTATTGACTATTTTTTACAGCTTTTATAATAAGAATATTAATGAAAAAACTGCCTATGTCTCAATTATAATTGGGTTAATTGGTGGTTTTTTAATGTTTCCATCTCCAGATTTTTCAAAAAGCTTACTTGTTGGAGTCTTGATGCCTAAAGAACTGTTTGGACCTTTTGTAGCACAGTCATTATTATTTTTGTCTTTTGTAATTGCAACTTTTTTACCTTTAGTAGTTTTTAAAGCTAAAAAGTTTTAATATTACTCGATTGTATTAGGTGAATTTATCGCTATATATCTGTCTTGATGACAGACAATCAGATAATTATTAACGCCCTCTCCAAAGTTTATGATAATGGTTTTGATGCACTTAAAAAGATTAATATTAATGTTAAAAAAGGTGAAATTCTTGCAATGCTTGGACCAAATGGTGCAGGTAAGACAACTTTAATTAGTATAATTTGTGGCATTGTCACTCCTTCATCTGGGACTGTTACTGTAGATGGTTTTGATATAATAAAAAATTACCGTGAAACTAGATCTAGAATAGGGATGGTTCCACAAGAATTAAATTTAGAATCTTTTGAAACAGTTTTTGACACTGTATCATATTCAAGGGGTCTATATGGCAAATCTCCAAAACCAGAACATATAGAAAAAATTTTAAAAGACTTAAGTTTATGGGACAAAAAAGATCAAAGATTAAAACAATTGTCAGGCGGAATGAAAAGAAGAGTTTTAATTGCTAAAGCCTTATCTCATGAACCAAAAATATTATTTTTAGATGAACCAACAGCTGGAGTTGATGTTGAACTTAGAAGAGACATGTGGAAAGTTGTTGATAATCTTAGAAAAACAGGGGTCACTATTATTTTAACTACTCATTATATTGAGGAAGCCGAAGCTATTGCTGACCGTGTTGCTGTTATTAATCAAGGTGAAATCATAGTAGTTGAAGATAAAAAAGAACTAATTAAGAAAATGGGTCATAAAAAATTGAATATTGAATTACAGGAGAGAATTACTGAAATTCCTAAAGATTTAGCTAAATATAATCTTGAAATAGATGATGAACATATGTCTTTAATTTATACTTATAATGTCGGAACCGAAAAAACCGGTATTACTAATTTGTTGCAAGATTTAAAAGATACCGGATTAAAATTAAAAGATTTAAAAACAGAGCAAAGCAATCTAGAGAAAATATTTGTCAATTTAGTTAAGGAGAATAATGAAATTTAATTATTACGGTTTTAAAGCCATATATTTTCACGAAATGAACAGATTCTACAGAACGGTAGGTCAGTCTCTTCTCTCACCAGTTATATCTACATCATTATATTTTGTTGTTTTTGGCTCAGTGATTGGTGGCTATATACAAAAAATTGATGGCGTAAGTTATGGCTCGTATATTGTTCCAGGTTTATTAATGTTAACATTGCTAACCCAGTCAATAAGTAACACCTCATTTGGAATATTTTTTCCGAAATTTAATGGAACTATCAATGAGATTTTAGCAGCACCTATTTCAACACTTGAAACAGTTTTAGCTTTTGTTGGGGCAGGAGCTACCAAAACTTTAATTGTCGGTGCTGTTATATATGCTACTGCTTCATTTTTTGCTGAAGTGACTGTTCAATATCCAATTTTAATGATATTTTTGTTAGTTTTAGTCTCTTTTACTTTTGCATTATTTGGTTTTCTAATTGGTGTTGTTAGTAAAAACTTCGAACAAATGTCTATCATTCCATCATTAGTTATTACACCAATGGTTTTTTTAGGAGGAAGCTTATATTCTTTAGATATGTTGCCACCATTCTGGCAAACTGTTTCTTATTTTAATCCAGTAGTTTACTTGATTGACGGCTTAAGATTTTCATTTTATGGAATATCAGATTTTAATATTTGGATAAGTGTAGGTTCAATGGTGTCATTTTTAGTGATATGCGTGATCGCTGTCTCAATATTATTAAAAAAAGGTTATAATATAAAATCTTAAGAAGAGGCAATTTGTTTCTTAGGATCAAAAAAAGGTTTCTCCACTACAACACAATTTACTTCAATATCGTCAGTTTTAACTTTGAACTTATTACCTATATTTGATTGATTTATTTCAATCATGGCAAGAGCAATATTTTTTTTTAATCTAGGAGAATATACAGCTGAAGTAACTTTACCAACCTTTTTACCATCTTTAAAAATTGACCAAAAAGTTGTGTTAGGTCCTTTTAAAGGTTCACAATCTAATTCAAGACCAATTTGTTTTCTTTTAACTCCACTGTGTTTTATTTTTTTTAAAGCTTCTTTACCAATAAAATTAACGTCATTATCCAAATTTACTAAACGATCTAAACCTAATTCAAATGGATTTGTATTTATATCTGCGTCTGCATGATATGAAAGCATTCCACCTTCAATTCTTCTTATAGATGATGTATGACCTGGTTGAAGACCATGTTCTTTTCCTGCTTTCATTATTTTTTCATAAAGTTGATTTCCTTTAGATCCATCTCTTAAATAAATTTCATACCCAAGTTCACTTGACCAACCAGTTCTTGAAACAATCAGTGGAATTCCATCTAAATTATACTCTCTTAACCAGTAATATTTTAAATCTTTGATGCTATCACCGAATAGTTTAATCATAATTTCCCCTGATGTCGGTCCCTGTAATTGTAATGGTGAAACATCAGGTTCAGTAATTTTAACATTTAACCCAGAGTTTACAGCTACTCCTTGAGCCCATAATAGAACATCACTATCTGCTAGAGATAGCCAAAAATGATTTTCAGCTAATCTTAAAAGAACAGGATCATTTAAAATCCCTCCTTCGTTATTAGTGATTAATACGTATTTACATTGACCTATTGCTAATTTTGAAAGATCTCTTGGTGTTAATAATTGAGTAAATTTATATGCATCTGGTCCAGTAATTTCTACTTGTCTTTCTACTGCAACATCACACAGAATTGCTTTTTCAATTAAATTCCAAAAATTTTGTTCAGGGTTTCCAAAATCTCTTGGAATATACATATGATTGTAAACAGAAAATCCAGTAGCACCCCATTTAACAGTTGAGTCAAAATACGGTGATTTTCTTATTTGAGTCCCAAAACCAAAATTTTTATTTACCATAATGGCTGATAACACATAGATTAAAAATTAAAAAGAAATAAAATAACTGACCCAGTAGTGGGCCAGTTATTTACTAATACACAAGAGGAATTGTTTTATTAGAATTGTTCAGACTCTGTCGAGCCATCCATTGCTGTCGTCGAACTTTTTCCGCTACTAATAGTATTTGAAACAGCATCAAAATAAGAAGTACCAACTTCTCTTTGATGTTTAACACTAGTGTAACCATCTTTTTCTCTAGCAAATTCTTGTTGTTGTATTCTAGAATACGCTGACATACCTTCTTTTTTATATTTCTCAGCTAATTCAAAAATCGCAATATTTTGAGTGTGAAATCCAGCAAGAGTTATAAATTGGAATTTGTAACCCATTTTACTAATTTCTTGTTGAAATGATGCAATCTCATCATCTGATAAATGTTTTTTCCAATTAAAAGATGGCGAACAATTATAAGCTAAAATTTTGCCTGGAAATTTTTTATGTATAGCGTCAGCAAATTTTTTAGCTTCTTCTAAATTAGGAGTAGCTGTTTCACACCATATTAAATCCGAATAAGGTGCATATGCTAAACCTCTTGATATTGCTTGATCTATTCCTGCTTTTACATAATAGAAACCTTCTGGTGATCTTTCACCAGTCAAAAATGGTTTATCATTATCATCATGATCATTTGTAATTAGTTTTGCTGCATTTGCATCAGTTCTAGCCAATATAATTAACGGCACATTAGCTATGTCCGCAGCTAATCTAGCAGCTTTTAAATTTTTAATCATAGTTCCAGTTGGTACCAAAACTTTTCCACCCATATGACCACATTTTTTTTCACTCGCTAATTGATCTTCAAAGTGAACTCCAGCTGCTCCTGCTTTAATAAATTTTTTTGCAAGTTCAAACACGTTTAATGGACCACCAAATCCTGCTTCTCCATCCGCAATAATTGGTAACATATAATCAACTTTTTTATCTTCAGACATATCACCATCTTTTATTTCCATATGTTGAATTTGATCAGCTCTAATTAGAGCATTATTCATCGACTCAACCAGTTTTGGAGCGCTATCATAAGGATATAAGGATTGATCAGGATACATCTCTCCAGCACTATTAGCGTCAGCCGCAACTTGCCATCCACTCAAATAAATAGCCTTTAATCCAGCTTTTGCATGCTGAACCGCATGGTTTCCTGAAAGAGAACCAAGCGTGTTAACATATGGTTCAGAATTTAACAAATTCCATAACTTTGTAGACTGATGTTTACACATCGAGTATTCAATTTTAATTGAGCCTCTCAATCTCTCTACTTCTTCTGGAGTATAATCCCTTTTTATTCCTGCAAATCTTTTTAAGTCGTATGAGATATTTTCTGCGCTCATTATTTTTATCCTGTGCTGTTATAATTTTGCTTGTGAGAAATGAATTAAGTTGAACGAATAAGATTTAATTTGAGTCGTTTAGGGTCTCAACTAGATCTTTCATTCCACTTGAACCCCAATCACAATGATCATCTCTCATGTAGATTCCTCTGCTATTATGTCTAGCTAAATCCTCATGTTTTATGATTTGAGCCTCATTTTCACTGTTTTTTAATTTATCGTTCATGTAAATTTTATAATTTACAGGATTTACAAAATCTACAAAAAAGTAAAAAATACTTGTAAATTAAAGAAAATTATTGTAAAAATAAATTTACAAAATTTACAAATAGAAAATATGAGTCAATTAAATTTAAAAATTGGTCCAAAAATCAAGGCTTTTAGAAGACAATTGGGTCTCCAAGCTAATAAACTTGCTGAGGAATTAAACATTTCACCCAGTTATTTGAACCTCATTGAAGGGGGAAAAAGAAAGATTGATGGAGATTTGTTATTAAAAATTTGTGAAAAACTTAATATTGAGCTTTCTCAATTAACATCCAAAACGGACATAAATTTAGAAAATACTTTATCAGAAATATTAGATGATAAGTTGTTTGAAGATTTAGATATTTTAGGCCCAGAAGTAAAAGATCTAGTAGGTACAAATCCCAAGATAGGTAAAGCGATCGTAAGGTTAGGAGATATTCTTAAAAAGAAAGATCACGAAATGATAAATAAAATTGAGACCATATCTGGCAAAATTGTTGATAATAGAAAAAATTCATTTCCAGGAGAAGTTATTTCAGACTTTTTACAAGAAAATAAAAATTACTTTCCTAAGCTAGAAGATTTTGCAAATAAAGTTTTTGAAAAAGTACAAAAAAATAACAGGACTAGATACATTGCTTTATGTGATTATTTAAAATCAGAATATGGGATAACGGTTAAAGATGTAATACCAGAGGAGGACAAACCCTTTTCAAAACTTTATCGAAAAAATAAAAAAGAATTACTTTTGAGTGATTATAGTTCTTTAGAAACAAAAAAGCTTCATGCAGCAGCACAAATAGCCCAAGAAGGAGCAGATAAAGAAATTGAAAATTATTTATCCAAATTTACATTTCCATCAGATGAGTCAAAAAAATTAACTAAAGTTGCTTTATTAAATTACTGTGGTGCTGCTATTTTAATGCCGTATAAATTTTTTCATACGGAATGTAAAAAACTTAAATATGATTTAGAATTATTACAAAATACTTTTGCCACTTCGTTTGAGCAAGTTGCACATAGAGTTACATGTTTACAGGATCCAAAACTCCCAGGTATTCCATTTCATTTCCTTAGAGTTGACATGGCTGGAAATATTTCTAAAAGATTTTCATTGTCCGGAATTGAAATACCAAGATACGGTGGTGCATGTCCAAGGTGGAATGTTTATTCAGCACTTACAAGACCAGGCGTTATTCAAGCTGCAGTAAGCAAAATGACGAATGGTGAAAAATATGTTTGTATTGCAAGAACTGTTGAAAAAGGTATAGGAAGATTTGGCCAATCAAAAAGTATCTTATCTATTGGACTTGGTTGTGAAGCAAAATATGCAAAAGATTTTGTTTACACAGAAAACATAAATATTAATGATAAATCTTCTGAGATACCGATTGGAGTATCATGTAGAACTTGTGATAGATTAGATTGCTCGCAGAGAGCTTTTCCTCCATTACATAAAAAGTTTGATGTTGATATCAATTCAAGGGGTGTTTCTGTTTATGTTGGTGATAAAAATTAATGTTAATATATTATGCTTAAATTTATAATTCCAGCAGTTGTTATTTTTCTTATTGTTCTATTTTGGGAAAAGATAAATGCTGTAATTTTTAAGAAATTTAACCTTAAAATTAATTACATTATAATATTTATGTTATTGATAATTTTGGGAATAATAATTGCTTTATTATATTTCTAATTTTATGAAATTTAAACATAACTCAATTGATTAATAATCATATGAGATCTACTTTTTAGAATGTAATTATTAACAAAAAAAAATATAAAATGATCCAAGTTTTAAAAAAAAGATTAAAACCCAGAATTAAAGCTAGAATAAGAAAAAATAAACAAATTATTAACAAAAATATTGACAACTTTTTCGATTGGATAAAAGGAGCTGAACTAGTTGAGTTAAAAGAATGTAATGTAAATGAAGATCCAGTAAGGCCTGAATTAGATAATATTTTTAGACGTAGTTATGGAAGAAAAATTTATGGAGTTCAATATGGAGGAGAAATTCATGCTGTAATGTGTTTTGCATACACAAATCAAATTCCAAAAAGCGTCGAGGAATTAGATAAATTTAGTCATGATGCTTTTTTACAAAGTGCACAAAGAGACCAAAATGTAGGAAAGATTGCGATTGCTTATACTGTATGGTCCAAGAAAAAGGGTGGGGGTAAGTTAATAGTTAAGGAAGTCTTTAAAAAGATTAAAAAATCAAGTCATCTTAATAGATTGGTTACGCTATCTCCTTTAACTGAAATGGCCACAAAATTTCATAGTAAGAATGGTGCAAAACTTATCCAAGTGAATGAAACAACCCAGAATTTTGAATATCAAGTTATTAAAAAATAGATATTATCTTTTTAATGATAAAATCTAATTGGAATTATCCTACAAATGTTTGGGTTGGAGAAAATCGTATTAAAGATTTGTCCTCAGCTTGCAAAAATCTAAATATTAAAAAACCGTTGTTAGTAACGGATAACAACTTGGCTAAAAGTAAAATAATCTTGAATTCATTAAAAATATTAAAAAATGATAATATTTTAGTTGAAGTTTTTTCCGATGTTGTTGGTAACCCCACTGGCACCAATGTAAATGATGGGGTTAAGTTTTTTAATAAAAAAAATTGTGATGGAGTGATTGCTTTTGGTGGTGGTAGTGGATTAGATGTTGGTAAAGCAATTGCCTTTATGTCAGGACAAAATTTATCAATATGGGATTTTGAGGATATTGGAGATAATTGGAAAAAAGCAGACTCAAAAAAAATTGCTCCTATTATTGCTGTACCAACTACAGCTGGAACAGGATCTGAAACAGGTAGAGCGTCAGTAATTTTAAATGAAGAAACAGGAGTTAAAAAAATAATTTTTCATCCAAAATTTTTACCTTCAATTGTTATTTTAGATCCAACTTTAACTATTGAGCTTCCACCAAAAATTACGGCATCAACTGGTATGGACGCGTTAGCTCATAATTTAGAAGCTTACTGTGCCCCAGGTTATCATCCGATGGCAGATGGTATAGCTTTAGAGGGAATGAAATTAATCAATGAGTCATTATTAATAGCATTTAAAGATGGCTCTAATATTCAAGCAAGAATGAACATGTTGGCAGCAGCTAGCATGGGATCTACTGCATTTCAAAAAGGGTTAGGTGCAATTCATTCATTAAGTCATCCAGTAAATGCATTAAATAATATTCATCATGGTTTATCTAACGCTATATTTATGCCCTATGTTTTGACCTTTAATAAAGACTCAATAGAAAATAAAATAATAAATATTTCTAAATACTTAGAATTAAAAGACCAATCTTTTGTAGGATTTATTAATTGGATATTGGATTTAAGAGAAAAATTAAATTTACCACATAAACTATCAGAGGTAATCAAGAAAGAGGATCTTGATATTGAGAAATTATCAAAAATGGCTCTAGATGACCCTTCCACATCAACAAATCCAAAGAAAATGTCTATTGACCATATGAAGGATTTGTATGAACATAGTATGGCAGGAAAACTATTTAAATGAAAAACCTTAATTTATTGGTTGTCGAAGGAAACTTACAAGAAGAAAATGATATATTTAAATTAAACGGAATTCCTACTCACGCAGAGAGTTTAAAAGAAAGTCTTTCATATTATACGAATGATTTAAATATTGATGTTTTTAATCCATGTTCAGAAAAAAATTTTGATAAAATCTTACTGAATATTAAAAAATATGATGGTTTGATTTGGGGTGGAAGTAGCTTAAATATTTATAATGATTGTATAGAAATCAAAAGGCAAATTTCTTTTATGAATGAATGCTTCAAAAATATAAAAAAAATTCTAGCAATTTGCTGGGGTATGCAAGTTGCGGTTACTGCAGCAGGTGGAAAAGTGAAGAAGTCAGAAAATGGCGCTCATATTGGTATCGCAAATAATATAGAAATTAATGAAAATGGAATTAATCATCCTTTATATAGATCAAAAGGTCAAAAGTTTAACTCGCCTGCCTTTAATTTTGATGAAGTAGTCACTTTACCAGAAGGAGCAATACATTTGGCATCAAATAAGATCAATAAAATACAAAGTATAAATTTTAAATCAGGTATAAGTGATGTTTGGGGCTTACAATATCATCCAGAAATCACATATCACAAAATGATTTCATTAATCAAATTTAGGAAAGATAAATTAATTAATACAAGAAAATGCTTTAAAGATGAAAAAGAAATTCAAGAACATATTAATTTTATTGAAAAAGAGATTAAAGTTTCTGTCACAGAATCCAGAATGCAGGAATTAAAAAATTGGCTAGATTATTTAAAAGCTGCTTAATATTTCCTTTTTTTTTTAAACCTTTTAAATGAAAAATTTTTTGGCCTTTTTCTATTTTTAAATTTTTTCTTTGTTTTAAATTTAAATTTCTTTTTATTAGAATCTTCGGTAAAGTCACTTGAAGATTTCTTATCAAAAAATTTAGGATTATTTGTAAAACCAAATTTTTTCTTTTTATCTTTAAATCTTGATTTTCTTGAATCGGTTCTTTTAAAGAATTTTTTCTTTTCTTTAAATTTTCTTTCTTTATTAAATGAAGCATTAGGTCTTTTCTTACCTTTGAAATTTTTTTTATCTTCACTTTGAAGAGATTTAAAATTTGGATCAATTAATCTTCTGATTGAGCTCCACATTGATCTATCATTTGGTGTAAGAAATGTTAAAGCAGAACCTTCTTTACCAGCCCTACCTGTTCTTCCAATTCTGTGAATATAATCTTCAGGAACTTGAGGCAGGTCATAATTTATTACATGTTGTATTAAAGGAATATCTAAACCTCTTGCTGCAACATCTGTTGCAATTAATATTCTGCTTTTACCATTTCTAAATCCTGCAATAACACGGTCTCTTTTACTTTGTCTCAAATTGCCATGAATAGCATCTGCTGAGTGACCATCATATTTTAAACGTTTAACTATTTTATCTGCTCCATGTTTGGTTTTCACAAAAACCAAAATAGAACCACTTCTTTCAACTAATTGATTTATCAATTCATGATATTTTTTATCTTGAGTTACTTGAAATGTTTCTTGTTTAATCTTTTCAATAGGGGTTGATAATGATCCTACAGCTATTCTTTCAGGATTGTTTAAATATTTTTCGGAAATTCTTAAAATATTATTTGGTAAAGTTGCAGAAAATAATAAAGTTTGATGATTTTTTGGAATAAATTTTAAAATTAACTCTATTTGTGGAGTAAAACCCATGTCTAACATTCTATCTGTCTCGTCTAAAACTAAATAAGAGACTTTAGATAGATCTAAACTTTGTCTTTTTAAATGGTCATTAATTCTTCCAGGTGTGCCAACTATAATTCTTGCTCTTTTTTTTAATTTTTTAAGTTGCTTTTGCATACTTTCACCACCAATTAATAATGCATTGCCAATACCTATTTCTCTAACATTTAATTTTAAAACTGTTTGCATTACTTGGCTCGCAAGTTCTCTTGTAGGACAGATAATTAAAGCCATAGCATTTTTATCCAAAATTAATTTATTTATCATTGGAATCGTGAATGCTAAGGTTTTACCTGTGCCAGTTTGTGCAGTGCCCAATATATCTTTACCTGTCAAACTAACAGGAATTGATTTACTTTGAATAGGCGTAGGCGATTTAAAATCTGCATACTTAATTGAATTCTTAAGTTTATTTTCAATTGGTAAATCGTTGAAGTTCATTATTTAGATAAATAGTTTGATTGGATGGATGCTTATATCTTTTTAAAACAAATACAATCAATGTTTTTTAATCATTTATTAGGTCAAAATAGGTAGTTGAGTACAACTTAAAATTCAATTAAAGTTGATAATTATGCTTAGTTACATTTTACCATTTATAGTGCTAATCCTAGTAGTAGTTTTTATCCATGAATATGGTCACTATTACTTTGCAAAAAGATATGGGGTTGGAATTACAGATTTTTCTATTGGGTTTGGTAGAGAGATATTTGGTTGGAATGATAAATCTGGTACACGATGGAAAATCTGCTGGATACCTTTAGGTGGATACGTCAAATTTTTTGGTGATAGAAATGTATTTTCACAAGCAGACCAAGAAAAAATTATCCAAAAATATAATGAAAAAGATCGTGAAAAATTATTTGTTTTAAAACCACTTTATCAAAGAGTATTAATTGTTTTTGGGGGTCCATTAGCTAATTTTTTGTTAGCTTTAGTAATTTTTTTTTCTATATATACGTTTATAGGTAAGGATTTTACCCCTGCAGTTATTAATGAAGTTCAAAAAGATAGTCCTGCCATGATTGGTGGATTGAAGCAAAATGATATTATTTTAGAAATAGATGAAAATGAAGTCAAAAGTATAATGGATGTTTCTAAATATATTACAATGTCTACAGATGATTTTATTAATTTTAAAGTAAAGCGTTCTTATGAAGAATTAATATTGAAGATAAAGCCTAATATAGTTTTAAGTGAAGATAATCTCGGTAATGAAATAAATAAGAGAATGGTAGGGATTAAATTGGGTGCATATAACAATGAATTTAACCATGTAAAATTGGGACCTGCACAAGCAATTTATCATGCGGCACATGAAGTTTATTATGTGAGTATCTCATCTTTAAAATATATAGGTGCAATGATATTTGGAAAAGCTGATACTTCTCAATTAGGTGGACCAATTAGGATTGCAAAAATATCAGGACAAGTTGCTGAATTTGGCATTTTAGCTTTTATTAGCATGATGGCTTACATTTCAATAAGCCTTGGTTTGGTTAATTTATTTCCAATACCCTTGTTAGATGGTGGACACTTGATGTTTTATGCATTTGAAAAAATATTAGGCCGACCATTATCACAGAAGACACAAGAGGGTTTTTTTCGAATCGGTATGTTTGTATTGCTGTCATTAATGTTTTTTACAACCTTTAATGACTTAAAAGATCTTGGATTATTTAAATAAAAAAATTTCTTAAGAATCAACAAAAGCTAGTAAAATCAACACTTTTTTAAGTTTGT
This sequence comes from uncultured Pelagibacteraceae bacterium, assembly GCA_902572005.1. Classification (GTDB taxonomy): domain Bacteria; phylum Pseudomonadota; class Alphaproteobacteria; order Pelagibacterales; family Pelagibacteraceae; genus Pelagibacter. The sequence goes on from CACGEC010000004.1 coordinate 52,407, forward strand.
ACAATATATTGTGTATAACTTTTGTTTATCTACTAAAAAAAGTCTTGATTTATCAACACTTTTGATAAAAATGGTAATTAACCTAATAAACCGGAGCTAAAATGAACAAAAAACAATTAGTAGTCAAACTTTCAGGAGCTTTAAATCTAAGTAAAGCAGATGCTGAAAGAACTTTTGACACAATAACCAACACTATTTTGGATGCTTTAAAAGGTGATGACTCAGTGAAAATTGCTGGTTTTGGAACTTATAAAGTAGCTAAAAGAAAAGCTAGAGTTGGAAGAAATCCCCGAACTGGCGAGCAGATTCAAATTGCTGCTTCACAGAAGGTTAAATTCTTACCAGCAAAAGCTTTAAAAGAAGTATTTAATAGATAATTTTTTTACAGCCTTAATGTTAAAAAGCATTAAGGCTGTTTCTATATGCAAATTATGCATACCCAATTTTCCTAATCAACGTTAGTTTTTATTAATAGAAAAAATATAAGAGCTTCTTAACAGGGAGGTCTTATGACAAAATTAATTAAAAAAATAAGTGCGCCACTTATAAGTTTAATTTTTTTATTAAACATGAGTAGTGCAGGTATGGCAGATACGACAGTTTCTGCTGAAGTAGGGTTTATCTTTAATACCTTATTATTTCTAATTTGCGGTTTCTTAGTAATGTTTATGGCTGCAGGTTTTGCAATGCTGGAATCTGGAATGGTTACATCAAAAAGTGTATCCGTAATTTGTGCAAAAAACATAGGTTTATTCTCAATTGCAGGAATTATGTTCTGGATGGTAGGTTATAATTTAGCCTACGGGATTCCAGAGGGAGGATATATTGGAAAATTTATACCATGGTCTGATGCTAGTGCTGTAGATACGGGTTATTCTGATGGTTCAGATTGGTATTTTCAAATGGTTTTCTGTGCAACAACAGTTTCTATTGTATCTGGAACAATGGCAGAAAGAATAAAATTATGGCCATTCTTCGTATTTGCTGCAATTCTTTCAGGAATTATTTATCCAATAGTAATGGGTTGGCAGTGGGGTGGAGGCTGGTTAGCAGAATTAGGTTTTTCTGATTTTGCTGGTTCAACTTTAGTACACTCAACTGGTGGTGCAGCTGCTTTAGCTGGTGCTATGATTATTGGTCCTAGACTTGGAAGATTTACAAAGTCTGGTGTTCCAGCTCCACTTAAGCCATTTGCAGCATCATCAATTCCATTAGTTACAATTGGAGTATTTATTTTATGGTTAGGTTGGTTTGGTTTTAATGGTGGTTCACAATTAGCTATGGGAACTGCTGATGATGCAATTGCTGTATCAACAATTTTTATTAATACATTTTTAGCAGGTGCTGGTGGTGTAATGGGTGCCGCTATTATAACAAGATTGCACTTTGGTAAAACAGATGTAATTCAAATGTTAAATGGATGTATTGGTGGATTAGTTGCAGTAACCGCTGAACCATTAGCTCCATCACCTTTCGCAGCAATTTTGATTGGTGCAGTTGGTGGTTTAATTGTAGTTTATGGTACTAAACTATTATTCTCATTAAAAATTGATGATGTAGTAGGTGCAATACCAGCACACTTGTTTGCCGGAATTTGGGGAACATTAATAGTTCCAGCCACAAATTCTGGTGCAAATTTTAGTTCTCAGTTGATCGGTGTATTATCTGTAAACATATTTGTATTTATAGTCGCTTACATTGTATTTAGCGCTATTAAATCAACTATTGGCCTAAGGTTAAGTAAAGAAGGTGAAACCAAAGGAACAGATGTTACTGAAACTGGTGTAATTGCTTACGCAATTCGTGACTAATTGTTAACAATAAAGGGATCCTTCGCCTCTGTGTATCCGCAACGTTACTCAACGGAGGGTCCCTTAAAAAATTTACTTCCTCTAGTTAGTTAAATAAAAAAAAGCCCTCTCCCTCAAGGGGGCTTTTATTTATTTTCATCCCACAGTTTTTTGTAATCAATAAATGGTGCTAAACCATAACTTGAATTCACATTTGTTAAATGCAAGGATAAACTTTTGAGTGGGGACACACATATTTCTTTAAGATATATTTCATTTAAATATTTTTCAAATGGATCATGTCGATCGGTGCACGTTTTTTTAAAGTTTTCCCAATATTGATCTAACAATGTTTTGCTGGTCATAAATGTGCAAAGGGTTTTATTTATTGTTCTCCAGTGTCTTTTATTACCTATTAAAATATTTGTTTTTTCATTATTCATATATAGATAAGGGTAGTCTGCTGGACACATGAATATATCTTTACCAATTTGAGAGGCAATTCTTTGATATGAGGCAACCATTTCTTCTAACATAGGTTCAAAATGAAGATAGTCATCTTCAACGAACAGTATTAGATCATTAGCTTGATTTTTTCCAATCTCAAAACTTTGTAGTAAACTGGCTAAATTCGAAAAAGTTGCCTTTGATTTTTGTTTTTTTATAAAATTTTCAAATTTTTCATGATTTAGAGGAACAATTTCAACATCATTATCATTAATGACACTTTTTACTCTTTTTAAATTTTCCTCTTTGGAATGATCATCAATGATAACAGTCTTAATACTTAAATCTGAATATTTTTTTTTGCAAAAATTAATAGATTTTATCAAAGATTTTAATGATCTAACTGAATATTCCACTTTTGATTGCTCAAACAATCTATTTTTACTTTGATCCCAAATTTCTAATTCTGTATTCATTCTAAAAATAATTAAGATCGAATTAATTTTTCTAGTTATTTTTACTTCTCCCAATGGTAAAACAATAGACTTTTCATTTATAAGAGAAAGATCCTCATTTAACTCCTTATTTAGAGTGGGAGATGTAAAGCTATTTTGGTCAATTATTTCAAAGCCTAATAGTCTACAAATTTTAATGAAAAGTTTTTTCATATGTTTTTTAATTTATGATATAAATATTTACATCATTATGACAATTAAATCATCTCAAACCCTGGTTTCTGAAGCTCTTAAAGAAATTAAAACAATTTCTAATGATGAAGCCTTCAAAATGGTAAATGATAAACAGTGTAATCTAATTGATATCAGAGATATAAGAGAACTTCAAAAAGAGGGACAAATTGAAGGTGCAAATCATATTCCAAGAGGGATGCTCGAATTTTGGTTGGATCCAGAGAGCGCCTATTTTAAAGAGGGCAAACTCGATTTAAATAAAGAGATGGTTTTATTTTGTGCCGGTGGGCTTAGATCTGCTTTAGCAGCAAAATCATTAAAAGATATGGGTTTTAAAAAAGTATCACATATTGATGGTGGTTTTGGTGCTCTTAGGCAAAGTAAATTTAAGATCATTTAGGAATTATACTCTTCCAAAGCATAATCTAAACGATCCTGGCCCCAAAAAATTTTATCATTAACAACAAATGTTGGAGCACCGAAAATATCTTTTTCAAATGCATGATTTGTTAATTCCTTTAATTTATTTTTTACTTCCTCATTTTCAATATCTTCGTAAAATTTTTTTGTATCTAGTTTGATAAAATTTAGAATTTTTTCAATTACTTCTTTATTTGAAATATCCAAGTTATTTTTCCAATATGAGTCAAAACAAATATCAAAATATTTATTTCTTAGATCATCACTTAGTACTAGATATCCACGCATTAAATATAAACTGTTAATTGGAAATTTTAAATTCCAAATAAATTCAATATTATTTTTTTTTGCAATTAACTCACAATCATTTTTCATATTTTTCATTTTACGCTCGTTAAAAGCTGGGGCTGTTATCCCTCCAAGCTTATGAAGTCCACCAAGCAATATTGGATTATAAGTAACCTTTATTTTGTTATCTTTGTTTATTGACCTTAATTTTTTATAGGCAAGATATGAGTAGGGGCTTATAAAATCAAAATAAAATTTTAAAGATTTAGTCATATAGATTTATGCTCTTCGCATAAAAAATTCTAATTAACCAGTAAGTAAATAAACCTATTGGGCCTATCAAATAAGTGATTATCAA
>CACGEC010000005.1 GCA_902572005.1 uncultured Pelagibacteraceae bacterium
ACGGTCATTATGACAACCTTTCATTTAATTCTGCAATTAAAAGAACATTTATTGAAACGGTTAAAAAAAATGGCCATAGCGTTGATGAGGTTGATTTATATAAGGAAAAATTCGACCCTGTTTTTTCTGGGGAAGACCCAGATGAAACAGTTTTAGATCATAGAAAAAGAATTGAAGTTTCAGATGTAATAGTTCTTATTGCACCCATATGGAATTTTAGAATGCCAGCTATAGTCGAGGGCTGGATAGATAAAGTTCTTGCTCCACCCTGGGCATTTAGATTTAAGAAATTATTTGGAAATTATGGTTATCCTTTAGGTAATCTTAAGGGAAAAAAAGCAGTTGTATTTTGTACTTATGGCTCACCACAATTTGCAGTTAGAACTTTTTTTTTAAATATGCCAACAAAGAGATTAAGAAGAGGGGTATTTAATATATGCGGCATAACGGATGTTATATATAGAAGATACTTTGCTGTACCATTTGTAGAAGATAAAAAAAGAAAAAAATTTTTAGAAGATGTCAAAAAAACTGCAAGTAACATTTAAAAGTTTAATTGTATTTTTTTTAATAACCAATTTTTCTCATGCAGAACTAATAAATCCAAATAGTAAAATTAAGCCTGAAGAAGTTGTGAAAATTCAGTTAGAGGGACTTCAAAAAAACGATATTGATTTTAAAGATAGCGGTATTGAGCAGACCTGGAAATTTGCACATCCTAGCAATAAAAAAAATACGGGTCCTCTACCAAATTTCAAAATGATGATTAAAGGAAATTCATATCAAATGCTTTTAGATCATTTAAGCTACACGGTCACAGAATTAGGTAGTAGTGACAATTGGGCCCAATTTGAAGTGATTATTTTAGATAAAGACAAGATTTACCATAAGTTTAATTGGCGGGTTGAAAAATATATAGAAGATGGACCATTAAAGGATTGTTGGTTGACTACTATGGTCTCTAATCCTATCCCATTGGGAAATTCAATTTGATGTTCACAATGACTACAATTTTGTTTCGAAATGAATAAAAATTTAGTAGGAATCGCTTTATGAAATCAAAAACAAAAGTAGTAGTTGTTGGTGGAGGTGTTGTTGGAGTTAGTGCACTATATCATCTAGCAAAAAAAGGGTGGTCAGACGTTGTATTGGTTGAGAGGAAAGAATTAACTTCCGGCTCAACTTGGCATGCTGCTGGTTTGTTACCACTTTTTAATATGAGTTACTCAGTAGGACAACTTCATAAGTATGCGGTGGATCTTTATAAAAAATTAGAGGAAGAGACTGGAAAAAATGTTGGATTTAGTGTTGTATCAAATATTCGTTTAGCGAGCAATCAAGATAGAATGGATGAATATCATCAATATGCAGGTGTTGCTAAAACAATTGGAGTAGATGTAAAATTTTTAACACCTCAACAAGTGAAAGAAATTTGGCCACTATGTCATACTGATGATCTAGTAGGTGCTATCCAACATCCTGAAGATGGATACATACAGCCAGCAGATTTGACGCAAGCTTTAGCTACAGGCGCTAGAAATATGGGAGCAGAAATTTATAGAAATACTACAGTGACTGCTATGAAGCAAAGCAAGGATGGATGGATTGTTGAAACAGATAAAGGATCAATAGAATGTGAACATATAATTTCATGCTCAGGAAACTTTGCAAGACAAACTGGAGAAATGGTTGGATTGGACATACCAGTTATTCCAGTGGAACATCAATACATCGTTACCGAACCGCATCCTGAAATTCAAAAAAGAAAAAAAGAAGGCTTACCTGAAATGGGAGTCCTTAGAGACAGTGATAGCCGTTGGTACATGAGAGAAGAAGCTGGAGGATTAATTTTAGGTCCATATGAAGATGGTGCTCCGGCGTGTTACGTTGAAGGTCCATCAAAAAATTCAGAATATGAATTATTTCAAGAAGATTTAGATAGACTTGCGCCGCATATAGAGGGAGCCATTCATAGAGTGCCAGCTTTTGGAGAAGTAGGTGTCAAAAAAGTTTATAATGGTGCAATTTGTTATACCCCAGATGGTAATCCAATAGTAGGTCCTGCGTGGGGTTTAAAGAATTTTTGGATTAATGAAGGACATAGTTTTGGAATTACAGCTGCTGGTGGAGCTGGCTGGCAATTAGCAGAATGGATTGTCGACGGCGAACCAACAATTGATATGTTAGGTGTTGAACCACGAAGATATGGAAATTATGCTACGAAATCATATTTAAAAGCTAAGAATGAGGAGGCTTACAGTCATGTTTTCATTACTCATTTTCCTGATGAAGAAAGACCTGCAGCAAGACCATTAAGAACTTCTCCTTGTTATGAGCGAATGAAAGATCTTGGTGCAGTATTTGGACAAAAATTTGGTTGGGAAAGACCAAACTTTTTTGCAACAGATGGAATGGAACAAAAAGATGATTGGTCTTTTAGAAGATCTAAATGGTTTGATGCAATTAAAAAGGAATGCCAAAATGTAAAACAAAATGTTGGTCTTTTGGATATGACAGCATTTGCCAAATGTAGAATTAGAGGTCCTAAGGCTGAAGAATTTTTGGATTATTTAGTTGCAAATAAATTACCAAAAAAAATTGGAAGAATTGGATTGTGTCATGCTCTAAACACTAAAGGAGGTGTTCACTCAGAATTTACTATTATGAAAGAGGCAGAAAACAGTTATTACCTTGTTTCTGCAGGAGCAAACTTGAGACTGGATCATGATTGGATCCAAAAATGGATGCCAACTGATGGTTCAGTAATATTTGAGGATCTTACAAATAGTACAGGAGTTCTAGTTGTAGCTGGTCCAAAAGCTAGGCAATTAATGCAAAAAGTTTCTACAGATGATTTTACAAATGAAAACTTTAAGTGGTTAACAGCTAAAAATGTAAATATTGGTTATGCCCCTGTAAACGCTATGAGAGTTAATTTTGTTGGAGAACTTGGTTGGGAATTGCATCATCCTATTGAATATCAAAATCATATCTTCGATAAGTTAATGGATGCAGGAAAAGATTTAGGAATTAAACCTTTTGGAATAAGAGCGATGAACAGTTTAAGAGTAGAAAAATCTTACAAGCTTGTCGGGACTGAATTATCAATTGAGTATTCACCTTATGAGTCGGGTTTAGACAGGTTCGTCCATCCAAATAAGGGTAATTTTATAGGGCTCGAAGCGCTTAATAAATGGAGAGAAAAAGGTTTTGATAATAAGTTAGTAACACTTGAGGTTCATAATACTACTGACTCAGATGTATTGGGAAATAATCCAATATACAAAGATGATAAAGTAGTTGGTAGAGCCACGGGTGGTGAATATGGATTTAGGATAGATAAATCTATTGCATTAGCGATGGTAAAGCCTGATCTAGCAAATGTTGGAGAAAAACTTAAAGTTGATATTCTTGGAAAAATGTATGAGGCAACTATCCTTGATGAGAGTCCCTATGACTCTGAAAATAAATTATTGAGAGCTTAATGAAAATCTTAGTCGCAGTTAAAAGAGTTATTGATTACAATGTTCAAATAAGAGTTAAGGAAGATGGCTCCGGTATTGTCACTGACAATGTTAAGATGTCAACAAATCCCCCTGATGATAATGCAATCGAAGAGGCTGTTAAAATAAAAGAGTCTGGAAAAGCAACAGAAGTTGTAGCAGTTTCAGTTGGAGATGAAAAAGCACAAGAAACCGTTAGAAAAGCCCTAGCAGTTGGAGCAGACAGGGGCATACTTGTTAAAACGGAAGGTATTATTGAACCTCTAGCAGTATCAAAGGTCTTGCAAAAAGTTGTTGAGAAAGAAAAGCCTGATTTAGTTTTTATGGGTAAGCAAGCTATCGATGATGATTGTAATCAAACAGGACAAATGCTGGCAGCACTATTGAATTGGCCACAGGCTACATTCGCATCAAAAATTGAGGTAAAAGATAAATTATTATTAGTGACAAGGGAAGTCGATGAAGGTTTAGAAACTATTGAAGTAAATGTTCCAGCAATAGTTACATGTGATTTAAGATTAAATGAACCAAGATATGCTTCTTTGCCAAATATAATGAAAGCAAAGAAGAAGCCAATTGAGCAAATAAATGCCTCTGATTTAGAGGTTGATACGAAACCTAGAATTGAACAAATCAAAGTTGAAGAACCTCCGAAAAGGAAAGCAGGGATTAAGGTCGCAAGTGTTGAAGAATTAGTTCAAAAATTAAAAAATGAGGCTAAAGTAATATAATGTCAGTTTTATTAATAGCAGAACATAATAATAAAGAAGTAAAACCTTTTACTTTAAACGCAATTTCTGCAGCATCCCAAATAAATGAGGATGTTCATGTATTAGTTTTAGGATCAAATTCAGATAGTGTAGCTAAATCTATTTCAGAAGTTCCAAATGTAAAAAAAGTAATACATATAAATAACCCTATTTATGAGAATTATTTAGCAGAAAACTACACATCAGTTATAATTAAACTTGCAGAAAATTATTCACATATTATTTGTTCAGCAAATACATTTGGAAAAAATTTAATGCCGAGAGTTGCAGCTTTATTAGATGTTTCTCAAGTAAGTGATATTACAAAGGTAATTTCTGAAGATACTTTTTTAAGACCAATTTATGCAGGCAATGCATTTGCCACTGTTAAAAGTAACGATAAAATTAAATGTGTAACAATAAGACCAACATCATTTGATCCTGCTCCATCATCAGGAGGATCAGCTGAAATCCAAAATAGTGATCCTGCAGATGCAACCACCCTATCAAAATTTGTTAAAAAGGAAGAAATTAAATCAGACAGACCAGAACTTGGAACTGCGAGAGTAGTTGTGTCAGGTGGAAGAGGAATGCAAAGTGGAGAAAATTTTAAATTGATTACTGCAGTTGCAGACAAATTAAATGCTGCAATAGGAGCATCTAGAGCTGCAGTTGATGCTGGCTATATCACTAACGATCATCAAGTTGGGCAAACAGGCAAAGTTGTAGTTCCTGATTTGTATATTGCTGTTGGTATTTCAGGTGCGATTCAGCATTTAGCAGGGATGAAAGAGAGTAAAGTCATAGTTGCTATTAATAAAGATGGTGAGGCCCCGATTTTTAGTGTGGCAGATTATGGTTTAGAAGCTGACCTTTTTGAAGCTCTACCAAAATTCTTGGAAGAATTGAACAAATTAAACACTATACAAAAATAATAGAATCTGTAAAAAATTAGATTATGTCCAGAGAGACAATGGAATATGACGTTGTTATCGTAGGTGGGGGTCCATCAGGACTAACTACGGCTATTAAACTTAAACAATTAAATCCAAATTTAAATATTTGTGTTTTAGAAAAGGCTTCTGAAATTGGAGCACATATTTTAAGTGGGAATGTCTTTGAAACCAGAGCTTTAGATGAATTATTTCCAAATTGGAAGGAATTAAACACACCTATTAAAACAAAAGTTACTAAAGAAAAATTTTTATTTTTAGGAAAAACAAAATCACTAAGTTGGCCAACATGGCTTTTACCATCTGTTCAGCAAAATCATAAAAACTATATAATAAGTCTTGCCAACTTGTGTAGGTGGCTTGCAGAACAAGCTGAAAATTTAGGAGTTGAAATTTTTCCAGGATTTCCTGCTAGCGAAATCCTATATAATGAAGATGGTTCAGTTAAAGGTGTAGCTACTCAAGATATGGGAATTGATAAAGAAGGTAATAAAAAAGATAGTTATGAACCTGGTATAGAATTATTAGGTAGAGTAACTGTTTTTGCTGAGGGATGTAGAGGACATTTAGGAAAACAATTAATAGAAAAATTTGAGTTGGACAAAGGTAAAGATCCGCAACAGTATGGTATTGGATTTAAAGAAATTTGGGAAATTGAAGAAAAAAAACATGAGGAAGGTTTAGTGATGCATACAGCAGGCTGGCCATTAGATAATGATACGTACGGTGGAAGTTTTATGTATCATGCGGAAAATAAACAAGTTTTTTTAGGATATGTAATTGGTTTAGATTATAAAAATCCGCATTTATCTCCTTTCGATGAGTTTCAAAGATTCAAGACTCATCCAGCAATAAAAAAGATAATTGAAGGTGGAAAAAGAATTTCTTATGGTGCAAGAGCATTGATTGAGGGTGGATTTCAAAGTCTACCAAAAATGTTCATGCCAGGTGCATTGTTAATAGGTTGCGATGCCGGCACATTGAATATGCCAAAAATAAAAGGATCACATACTGCAATGAAAAGTGGAATATTGGCAGCTGAGACTATTAATGAGCATATTAATGACAGTAAAGACCTATCTATTTTTGAGCAAAAGTTTAAAAAAAGCTGGTTATTTGAGGAACTATATAAAGCCAGAAATGTTAAGCCTAGCTTTAGCTGGGGTTTAATTTTAGGAATAATTTTTACTGGAATTGATCAGATTTTATTCAGAGGAAAAATGCCTTTTACATTAAAACACAAACATGCTGATCATGAAACCCTTAAATCAGCTTCGGAAATGCCTAAAATAGATTATCCGAAACCAGATAATGTTATAACTTTTGATAAAACAAGTTCAGTTTACTTGACTGGAACAAACCATGTTGATAACCAACCAGTTCACTTGCAATTAAAAGATCCGAATTTACCAATAAGTTATACTTTGGGAGAATTTGATGAGCCTGCTCAAAGATATTGTCCTGCAGGTGTATATGAGGTGCAAAAAGAAAATGAGATTAATAAATTTGTAATTAATTCACAAAATTGCATTCATTGCAAAACGTGTGATATTAAAGAACCATCTCAAAATATCACATGGGTTACTCCTGAGGGTGGCGGCGGCCCGAAGTATGGAAATATGTAACTAAGACAAGTCTATTGCGAATTTCTTAAGTGTTTCAATTGGTAAAATTTTCAGAGTGTTTTCGTGAGTTCTTTTTAAATATATAGGGCAACCTTTGCCAGCTTCCACTGCTCTTGCATACCAGGTTGCACACACGCACCATCCATCACCATCTTTTAAACCTGGAAAACCAAATTCAGGATGAGGTGTTATCAAATCATTGCCTGCAACTTTACACCATTCTAAAAATTCAGTCGTAACTTTTGCGCAAACTGTATGTAATCCATGATCGTTTTCATCTGTATTACAACAACCGTCTCTGTACCAACCAGTTAATGGATTATTCGAACAAAGTTCTAAATTTTCACCGAGTACATTTTTTTGAACTTTATCCATTAAATACATCGAATGTTTTTTTATCTATATCTATATTAAATGAAAAAGATCTTCTTTCACCTTCTCTTTTAAATGGGTAAGCAGTGTGCATTAAGTAATTTGGAAATAATATCAAATCTCCAATTTTAGGATTGTGATTAAATAAACTATTATTTAAAAATGATTTAGAACCATGAATAAAATCAATCGTACCATTAGTCTTAAGTCGTTTACGACTTTTAGTTATATTTTTAGGAATCTTTAAATATCCTACTCCAGAAATATTACCACTATGAAAATGTATAGGGTTATACTCATTTTTAAATTGTCTTACTACCCACATATTTCTTAGAACTATTTTTTTAGCTTTTCTTTTTGAACTTTTATTTATGTATTTTTTAACGCTGTCTCCAATGAATTTTAAAAGATTTTTTTTAATAAAATTTGAACTAAGTTTTATTTCTTGTTTCACTTGACCAACAAGTTTATTCGAGTAATCACTTTTTTTTAATTTTTTTTTATCGATTAATATATTATCCACCTCTTTATTAATTTTATTTATCAAATTTTTTGGAATTTTTAAAATAGCAATTTTAGGACCAAATGGGCTTAAAATTTTCATTGATATTATATTTTAGTTGGGTTCGGTTGACCTTTATAAACTTTTTCAGGATCGAATTTTTTTTCTTTTTCTAAAAATTTCATCTCAACTTTTCTACCATTGTTAATTGCTCCAAGAGGAATTGATCTATAAAAACAAGATCTATATCCTACATGACAACTTGCACCATCCCCAATATCAACTGTTAACCATATAGAATCTTGATCATCATCGATCCTTATCTCAATAACTTTTTGAATAAAGCCACTTGTTTTGCCTTTATGCCAAATAGCTTTCCTTGACCGACTAAAATAATGGGCTTCTTTTGTTTCAATAGTTTTTTTTAATGCTTCAACATTCATATATCCATGCATTAAAATTTCTTTAGTTTTTGAACACATAGTGATGACAGGGATGAGGCCATCATTATCAAATTTAGGTGATAAAAGATTTCCCTCTTCAATTTCAACTACATTCTCTCTTTTTTTGAACATAATAAGTTATTATGTAGCATATATAAGTAGATTTTAAATATTTTAAAATTATGAAAAAATATGTATAAAACTCATCATGAAACTTGTTAAAGATACGGAAAGCGAAAGTACAATTAAAAAAATCTCGGATAAAGAAGCTGAAGAAGCTTTTAAAACAATTTTATCGTGGATGGGCGAAGATCCTAATAGAGAGGGATTACTAGAAACACCTAAAAGAGTTGTAAAAGCTTTCAAAGAATACTTTAAGGGATATAAAGAAGATCCCAATCAGATCCTAGATAAGACCTTTGGAGATGTTGAAGGTTATGATGATATGGTTGTTCAAAAAAATATTTCTATTCAAAGTCATTGCGAACATCATATGGCGCCAATTATTGGAAAAGCTCATGTAGCTTATATTCCTAAAGATAGAGTAGTCGGCTTAAGTAAATTGGCTAGAGTTGTTGAAGTGTTTTCTAAAAGGCTTCAGACACAGGAGAGACTAACTATGCAAATTGCGAATACACTAATGGAATCATTAGACGCAAAAGGTGTAGCGGTAACCATTGACTCTACTCATCAATGTATGACGATGCGAGGTATTAAAAAAGAACAAGCAACGACCGTTACTAATTATTATCTTGGTCAATTCAAGGATGATCTAAGTTTTCAAAATAGATATTTAAGATTTATCAGTATTAAAAAAGATTAAAGTGTCAAATCAATTTAAAGCTCTTATACTCAACCAAGATGGTGAGAGCTTTACTAGAGAAGTTAAATCTATTGAAAGAAATTTTTTAAAGCACGGCGATGTAACTGTTAAGGTTGAGTATTCAGGGCTTAATTATAAAGATTCATTAATATTAAAAAATGGAGCAAGACTTGTAAAAGAATTTCCACACATACCCGGTATAGACTTTAGTGGTGTTATAGAGGAAAGTGAGCACAAAAACTTTAAGCCTGGTGATGAAGTTATTTTAACTGGTTGGCGAGTAGGTGAAATTTATTTTGGTGGTTATTCTCAGTATGCAAAAGTAAATGGAGATTTTTTGGTTAAAAAACCAAAAGGGCTTTCGTTAAAAGAGTCCATGATAATGGGTACAGCTGGGTTTACAGCTTTACAATGTTCATTCACAACAAAAAGTACGAGAGAAGAATTGTTATTAGGAGAAAAAGTTCAAGATGTTATTGTAAGTGGTGCGTCAGGTGGAGTTGGAAGTATGGCAGTCATGATACTTAATAAGCTTGGCTGCAATGTTACAGCTGTAACAGGAAAAGATACTAACAAAGACTATTTAAAATCGATAGGGGCTAAAAATGTTGTAAATACAAGTGAATTGATGAAAGATGCAAGACCTTTGGATAAAGGACTTTGGGATGGTGCGGTAGATACAGTTGGTGGCAAAGTGTTAGAAAATATTTTATCTCAAACAAAAGATGCTGGAATAGTAGCAGCATGTGGTAATGCTGCTGATATTAAATTAAATACTACTGTAATGCCTTTTATAATTAGGGGTGTAAAACTTTGGGGAATAAATTCTGTAACTGCTTCAATTAAAAGGAGACAATTTCTATGGAACGAAGCTGGAAAATTAATTGATTTTGAAATTTTAAGTAAGTCAGTCAAAGAAATTAATTTAGAAGAGGTAATTGATATCTATCCTAAAATGTTAAAAGGAGAAACATCAGGTAGATATATTATAAATTTGAATAAATAATGGATTGGGACAAATTAAAAATATTTCATGCTGTCGCAGAAGCAGGAAGTTTCACTAATGCAACAATCAATTTAAATTTAAGTCAATCAGCAATAAGTCGACAAATTCAATCTTTAGAACAAGACTTAAAAGTACAATTATTTGAAAGACATGCTAGAGGGTTAACTCTTACTGAAAATGGCGAATATGTATTTAAGACAGCTCATGAGGTTATTAGTAAATTAAAAGAAGTTGAAACTACCTTGGGAGACCAAAAAAATAAACCTACTGGAAAGTTAACCATAACAACAGTAAGAAGTTTTGGAACACATTGGTTAACACCTAGAATTCAAGAATTTATGCGTCTTAATCCGGAAATTGAAACAGAACTAGTTTTTGATGATAAAGAGCTAGATTTGAGCACAAGACAGGCAGATATCGGTATTTTTATGAGAAGGCCTAAACAATTAAATTATATTCAAAAGAAATTAGTTGATATTAAGTACTTTATTTATGGTTCAAATAAATACTTAGAAAAAAATGGCATGCCAAAAACCGTAAATGATTTAAACAAGCATAAATTTATTTCTTTTGGTAAAGGGGCGCCATCACCAGTATATAATCCTGATTGGGCTTTAAAATTAGGTATGCATGATGGAAAAAAAAGAAAATCTATAATGAAAGTGAACAGTGTAATGGGGCTTCTTTTAGCTGTAGAGTCCGGAGTTGGTCTCGCGGCCTTGCCAGAGTATTTAGTATCGAATTCTAATAATTTAATTAAAGTTTTACCTAAATCAGAGGGACCAATTACCGAGGCTCATTTTGTTTACCCTCAATCTCTCAAAAACACAGCTAGAGTTCAGGCTTTTAGAAACTTTTTATTCAGCAAAATAGGCGACTGGAAAGTATAAGTATTCTGCGACATTATTGCGATTGATAATCATTATCATTGATAATAGTTATCATTCTCAACGTCAACATGCGGAAAAACATAGAGAGAGTATAATAACAATGAAAAAAATATCAATTTTAACGCTAATTACATCAATATTTGTTTCGACTTTTGCGGTTGCTAACGAAGTTAATGTATTTAATGCTAGGCATTACAAAGCTGATGCAGAACTTTATTCTAAGTTCACAAGTATGACTGGAATTAAAGTTAATCTAATTAATGGAAAATCAGGAGCTCTTGAAAAAAGAATAATTGAAGAGGGTGCAGATTCTTCTGCGGATCTTTATATTACTGCTGACGCTGGAAGATGTGGTGCTATGGATGCAAAAGGGCATCTTCAAGGAGGCTTAACATCTGCAGCTATAAAAGCTGCTGTTCCAAAAAGTTTTAGAACAAGTAAATGGGTTGGAATAGCAAAAAGAGCTAGAATAATTTATTATTCACCTGAAAGAGTTACTGGTGCTGAATTATCTGGAATGTCTTATGAGGGTCTAGCTGATCCTAAATGGAAAGGAAGATTAGTAATAAGAAAATCTAGCAACATATATAATAAATCTCTTGTGGCTTCATTAATCGAAAATAATGGAAAAAAAGCTACAGCTGAATGGGCAAAAGGAGTTGTTGCTAACATGGCTAGAGACTCTAAAGGAAATGATAGAGCTCAGATCATGGCAGTAGCTGCTGGAGAAGCTGATATTGCAGTGGCTAACACTTATTACTTAGCACTTATGTTGTCTGGTAAAAAAGGTGCTGAGCAACAAGCGGCTGCTAAAAAAGTAAAAGCTTTTTTTCCTAATCAAAATGGCAGAGGAACACACATGAATGTTAGCTGTGCAGCTTTAGTAAAAGGAGCACCTAATAAAAATAATGCTGTTAAACTTGTAGAGTTTTTATTAACTCCACAATCTCAAGAGCACTTCACTAACAATACATTTGAGTTTCCAATGATTGATGGTGTTTCACCAAGTCCATTAGTAGTAAATAACTTAGGATTAGATTTTCAACAAGATATGAAAACTAAACTATCTTCTTATGGAAAAAATCAAGCTGCAGCATTAGAAGTAATGACAGCTGCAGGCTGGAAATAAGTGAAAAAAGAAGAAAAATTTATGTCTGAAATTGATTTAAATAAATCTTCTAGAGCATGTTCCCCATGTAGTCTGGAGTGTGAAAAAATCAATGAAAGAATAAATAAAAGAAAACTTGAAGAAATCGACTCTAAGGAAGTTCCGCATCTCCTTAAGATTTTTGATCTCTAATTTTTCTTTCCTGTGTCCATCGTAGATGGGGATCTGTGGTGGACACATAAATTATTAGGCTGCAGTTTTCTTCTGTTCAAAGAGTGTTCAATATGGCTAAGTTGTCTCCTTAATTATAGTGGGCACTCTTTGAACAGAAAAATATACCTTCTTAATAAATATTAAGTATTATATAAAATCATTCATGCTTAAGAATATTAACATTTGGTTTCTATCATCGTTATTAGTTTCAATATTTGTTTCTATTCCAATTTTAACAGTTTTCACTAGTTTCTTTGAAAATACTTCAAATTACTACGAAATTTTAAAAGATACTTTTTTAATGGAATATATTTTTAATTCATTAATTCTTTTAATAAGTGTTTTGATATTAACTTTTATTTTAGGTACGGGTTCAGCTTATTTAGTTTCATTTTATGAATTTCCTTTAAGTAACTTTTTTAAATGGGCACTTATATTATCATTTGCAGTACCACCATATATTTATGCTTATTCTTTAACAGCTTTTTTTGAAAATTATGGAACCGCATTTACAATCATAAAAAATTTATTTGGTGATGGAAATTATAACAAACACATTCCTAAATTTGATGGTATGTTTGGAGCAATTTTATCTATTACTTTTTCTCTATATGCTTATGTGTACATTCTAGCTAGAGCATCATTTTTGTATCAATCGCAAAACTTAATTGAATTGGGTAAAAATTTAGGTTTTTCAAAATTAAAATCTTTTTACAAAATTATACTGCCTGCAGCGCGTCCTGCAATAGTAGCAGGGTTATCATTAGTAGCCATGGAAACTCTAGCTGAATTTGGCGCTGTTGATTTTTTCTCAATAAATACTTTAACAACGGGTATTTACAATTCTTGGATATATTTTGATGATCTAGCTTTTGCCAATAGAATATCTTCTTTCTTATTACTATTCATATTTTCATTATTCATAATTGAAAATTTATCTAGAAAAAAAGCAAAGTATCATTTTAATTCTAAAGGTGGCTTTAAACAAAAAGAAAAGATAAAGCTGACAGGGAGTAATTCAATTTTTGCATTTTCATTTTGTTTTTTTATATTTTTTATAAGTTTCTTATTTCCTTTATGTCAGATGTTGTATTGGACAATAAAATTTCCTGAAAATTTGTTCGATTTACAAATAATAGATCTATTCTTAAACACTCTTTATTTAGTAATATTATCAAGTTTAGTTTTGATAATATTTTCTTTAATATCAAACTACGGAAATAGAGTTTCTAATAATAGAACTTTGAATGTTTTGTCTACTCTATCAATTTCTGGTTATGCAATTCCTGGTGTTATTTTGGCTATAGCATTTATTACATTTGTAGCCTGGTTTGATAATAGCATAATCAAATCTTTAGGATTTGACTCAATTAAAAAAGTTTTTATTGGTTCTATTCTAGGTTTAATATTAGTTTACTTTATAAGGTTTTATTCGTTAGCCTTTAATGGAATAAAGTCTGGATACGAAAAAATTAACATTTCTGTTGATGAAAGTGCGTACTTACTTGGATACTCTAAAAGAAAAACATTTATGAATATTCATGTACCCTTTTTAAGAAATTCTCTTTTATTCATAATTATTTTGATTTCATTAGAGATAATAAGAGAATTACCTATTACTCTTATTTTAAGACCTTTTAATTTTGAAACCTTTGCTACCACAGCATATATTTCTGCTTCAGAAGATTTATTAGAAGCAGCCGCAGTGCCTTCATTATTTTTAATATTAATTGCTTCATTATTCATTATAGTAAGTTCAAAATATATCTTAAGAGAAAACAATGAGTAAAAATTTTTTTGAAGTTAAAAATGTTGATTTTAAAGTAGGAGGCAAAACTAAAGTATCAAATGTATCTTTTGCTATTGAAAAAGAAGGAGACATAATTTGTCTTTTAGGTCCATCTGGTATTGGAAAAACTACAATATTAAGAACAATTGCTGGTTTAGAAAAAATTAAGAGCGGGTCAATAGAATTAAAAGGAAATATATTGTCTTCAGAAAATAAACATTTTGAACCTGAAGATAGAAATATATCTCTTGCTTTTCAAGAAAACAGTTTATTTCCACATTATACAGTAGAAAAAAACATATTATTAGGTGCTGAAAAAAATAAAGGTAAAAAAGATCATCAAGTTGACTTAAAAGAAATTATCGAGTTATTAGATATTCCTTTAATATTAAAAAAATACCCACATGAAATTAGTGCAGGTGAAGCACAAAGAGCCTCTCTTGCAAGATCTCTAATAACACAACCTGATTTATTATTATTAGATGAACCATTGTCCAATGTTGATCAAAGTTTTAAGGAAGAGATTCAAGAAAAATTAAAAAAAATTTTAAGAAGTTCAAAAATTACAACAATAATTGTTACACATGATTCCTATGAAGCTTTTTATTTAGGATCAAAATGTGGAATAATTTTAAATCAAGAGCTCAAACAATACGATGATCCATATAATGTTTATCATTTACCCAATTCTATTGAGGTTGTTAATTTTCTGAATAGAGGGACTCTTATTCCTGCAGAAGTGACGAGCCCTAAGAGTTTAGAAAATAAGGATCTTGGTACAATTACAGGTAATTTTTTAAAGCCTTTTCCAATAGGTTCAAAAGTAAAGCTTTTAGTACAGCCAGAAGATTTACATCATGATGATAAAAGCAATTTAAAATTTGAAGTAGTTGATAGGAAATTTAGAGGAACTAATTTTATTTATACCCTTAAAACTCCTAGTAATACTTTAATTCCAGTTTTTGTTCATTCTCATCATATTCATCAGCATGAAGTTGATGAAAAATTTGGGATAAAAAGACCAATTCATATTGATCATATAGTTTGCTTCTAATAAAAGTTTTTTAAAATGAACAATAAATTAAAAAATTTTTTTAAGGGTATTAAAGATACCAGTCCACTGATGATACCAGTTGTACCTTTTGGCATTATTTTTGGGGTATTAGCGATTGATTTAGGCTTAACACCAATCACAACAATCGCTATGTCAGTTATTATTTTTGGTGGTGCATCGCAAATTATTTTTCTTCAATTATTTTCAGCAGGAGCATCCTCATTGGTTATTTTAAGTTCAGTAGGAGCTGTCAATTCAAGACATTTACTCTATGGAACTGTTTTATCAGAACATCTTTCTGATTTAAACTTAACTTGGAAAATAATTGTTTCATACTTTTTAGTTGATCAAGCCTTTGCAGTATCAAATGATCATTTTAAAAAAAATAAAGATGATAACGATAAATATTTTCATTTAATTGGAGGAGGATTAAATTGTTGGACAATCTGGCAAATTACCACGATAGTAGGAATTTATCTTGGTTCTATAATTCCAGAAAAATTAGGTTTAACTTTTGCTATTCCGTTAACATTCCTAGCTTTATTGGTTAATGATTTTAGAAAATTAATTAATGTAGTTGTAATTTTGACTTCAGGTTCAATTGCAACATTAGGCTATCAAATGATTCCATTTAAAGCATATGTGATTGTAGCCGCTTTCGCAGGTTTATTTATGGCTTTTATTTTAACTAAATTTAGGAAAAAAAATAATGAGTAATATAACATTAATAATCTACTGTGGGTTAATTACTTTTTTGACAAGATTTTCAATGATAGCTCTTTTAAAAAAAGAAATGTTTAATGATAGAATTAGAGAGGTCCTATCCTATGTCCCATCAGCAATTTTTCCAGCAATTATATTTCCAGCAATTTTTTTAGATAATACAGGCTCTATTCAGTTTGAAGATAATCCTAAAATTTTAGCTGCAATTTTTGCAATGATAGTAGGGATTATTTCAAGAAATATTATTGCGACAATATTTTCAGGATTAGCTTCTTATTGGTTTCTAATATTTGTTGTATAAGTATTTATGAAAAAAATTTTTATTTTTATCATTTGTGTATTTGCATTTAGTGCAAATGCAAAAGAAACAACTTTTAATAAAGAGTTATTTGATAAAGCTAATACAGATGGCAAGGTTGTAATAATTAGTTCCTGGGTAAAATATTGCACGTCTTGTGCAAGCCAAATGAAAGTTTTAGATAAAGCAAAAAACGATTTTAATAATATTGAATACTTTAAGTTTGATGTAAGAAATAAAGAAATTGCAGATTTATTTAATATTCAATATCAAACAACCCTTTTAATTTTTAAAAACAATAAAGAAGTTTACAGAAGTATTGGTGAAACAAGTAGAGAAGCTATTTATAAAGCTATAAAATCTTCAATTTAGGCTCAAGCACCTAAGTTAATATTTCTAGATACATTACTTTCTATTTCTACTGGTTTTTTTAAATTTAGATTATTCATTATATCAATATACTCATTAACACTACTTACTTGTAATCTTGGATTGTGTTTTTTTTCTTTTCCAATTGTGCTTACTTTTTCACCCTTGTAGTCATGAGCAGGATATACAAAAGTTTCCTCTGGCAGTTTTAGAAGTTTATTAAATATTGAATTATATGCATCTTTTGAACTTCCGTTTTGGAAGTCTGTTCTACCAGTACCATTGATTAACAGTGTGTCTCCAGAAAACAAATAGTTATCCATTAAAAAACTGTAGCTATCAGAGGTGTGCCCAGGAGTATACATAGCTTTGATTTTAAGGTGATCTAAATTTATATATTCGTCATCTTTAACTTTAATTTCCACAGTATCAGCTGGAGTGTGGTCTCCCATAATCGTAACACATTTGGTAATATCTTTTAGTTTGGAGGCGCCAGTTACATGATCAGCATGAATATGAGTATCAATAACTTTTACCAATTTCAAATCTAGTTCATCAAGTAATTTTATATAATCCTCTACATTTTCTAAAACAGGATCAATAATTAAAGCCTCTCTCCCTTTAGATGAGGCAATTAAGTATGTGTAAGTACTAGATTTTTGATCAAAAACTTGTTTAAAAATCATAATCAAACATTATCATATATATATGGAATCCACTACATTTGACTGGACTTGTAAAAACACATGGCAACAAAGTGCAAAAAATACCGCATGGTGTTTACTTGGTTGTTCAATTGGAGATTTTGGAACTATTTTATTTTTTCAATTAACAAAAATACCGTTTCCAGTTTTAGGCATAATGATTCTAGCTATTATTAATGGCTTGGTTACTAGTATAATTTTAGAAACGATTATCTTAATGAAACAAAAAATGAGTCTAAATGAGTCATTTAAAACTGCTATGAGTATGAGCTTTATCTCTATGATTAGTATGGAGGTAACAATGAATTTAACAGACTATGTTTTTACAGGTGGAGCAATACTTAATTGGTGGATAATTCCAATAATGCTTGCGGTTGGTTTTGTAACACCATGGCCATATAATTATTGGAGATTAAAAAAATTTGGGATCAATTGTCATTAAAAATTGGGATAAAAAAAATTGGCTCTCGTCAAAGAATTATATTTTTAAGTTTAATAATTTCTTAATTAAAGAAAATAAATTAAATTCAAATTCTCAAATATTAGATATTGGATGTGGTCGAGGAAAAATTTTAGGTTCTTTAAGTTCAAAATTAAAACTTAATCATAAACCAATTGGTATAGATTTAGTTAATCACACAGATAAAGATAAGAGAATTTCATTTAGAAAGATTAATGCTTTATCGTTTTTTTCCATAAATAAAAAAAAATATGATCTTATTTTGATTAAACAAACAATCCACTTACTTAAATTGAAAGAGATAAAAATTTTATTATCCAAAATGAGTAATAGCCTAACTCCTCATGGAAAAATTTTAATATTTACTCTAGATCCACGTAAAAATGAAATTCCAACTTTTGAATTAATGAAGACTAAATTACTAAAATCTTTAGATAGAGATAAAAAAATCTTGAATTTTATATCAAAATTATATCCAAAGAGAATTATTAAAAAATTCTCCTACAAGGTTAAAATAACTAAAACAAAATATGTCGAAATGGTTTTAGAGAAGTTTATTTCAACTCTTCTTAATTTAAATAATGACCAAATTGTCGCTGGTGTAAAAGAAATAAATCAAAAGTATAAAAAAAATTTAAAATTTGAGGATAAATTAATTTGTATAATAATTAAAAATAATTAAAGTCAGATTTAATGAATCAAATTTTATCAAAGTTTAATAATTTTTTCTCTAATTTTGAGGCATTAGGATCTTTATTATTTAGAATTGCAATCGGTATAGCATTTATTATTTATGGTATTGGCAAATTTCCTTTACCACCCGCTGGACTTATTGAATATTTTGATCTTACACCTTTTCTTGCAAGTGTTGTGGCAATTTCTGAAGTGTCAACAGGAATTATTTTAATAATTGCAAATTTTATTAAGAATCCTTTTGGAAATACTTTAACTAGATTAGCTGGTTTAAATATTGTTATTTTGATGATATGTATTTTTGCAATAGCTCATAGAGACTGGTTTATTACCAAGCAGTTATTCACAAATATACAAATCTTTCTTTTGATTGGCGGGTTTTACTTTCTAGTGAAGGGAAACAAAATATAATAAGCTTATTTCACTACTTCTTAATTGCATTTAAAATTAATACATATATGTTTTAACAATGAGATATATCACTGGATTAATTAATTTAATAGTAAGTTTGGTTGTTTCAACAATCATAATCTACGCGCTAAATTTTTTTGCAGGTTTTGCTGGTGCAAATTATTCGTTTACGAATGGTGAAGTATTTGTAATGTGGATTTTGATGGCAATATTAGTAAATAATTGTTTTAAAAATTAAGCTTTAATCAATTGCAATAAGATAGTATTAGTCCACCGTGTCAATATTAAAATCATCAGATTATAAAGTTTATTCTAAATTTTTAGAAACTTTAGCTCATAAATTAACTAAATTTTATTATTCAAATTTGAATAAACCTTTTTATGTGTCTAATAAACTTAAGGGACGAGGATATGATCCTGTAACAAATTTTGACAAAGCTTTTGAAAAATTCATTAGAAAAGAAATTAAAAAAAAATACCCCAACCATCAGGTAATAGGAGAAGAGTTTGGACAAAAAAAAACTAAAAGTGACTTTTCCTGGATAATTGATCCAATTGATGGCACCAGATCATTTGTTATAGGTAATCCTACTTGGAGTAACTTAATATCACTAAATTATAAAGGTAACCCTGTTTTAGGTCTTGCTAATTTTCCAGTGCTAAAAAAATACTATTACAATGTTTCGGAAAAGCTTTCGTATGTTAATGAGAATGGAAAAAGAAAAAAAATTAAAGTGAATTCTAAAGCTAAATTTTTCGATATGAAATTATCTGCAGCATTTCATGGAAGTTTGACACTAAAGCAACAATCAAAAATTCCCTCAATACTTAAAAGAATGCAATTTCCCTGTGCAGATGCATTAAGCTATTCTCATTTTGCAGAGGGAAAAATTGATGTAGTTCTTCAATGTTCTAATAAAATTTGGGATATTCATGCTTTAATTCCTATTATTAAAGCTGCTGGCGGAATTGTTAGCACTTGGAAAAATGAAAATGCCAAAAAAGCTGGTAATATCATTTGCTCTTCAAATAAAATTCTTCACAACAAGATATTAAAAATATTAAAACCAATTGTTAAGTAGTTTTACCTAAAGTGTTAAGAAGAATTACCCCAACAACTATTAAAGCTATTCCTATAACTCCATAAAAATTTGGTATTTGATTATATTTAAAAACTCCAAATAAAGTTACAGCCGTTATTGTTAAACCTCCGTAAGTTGCGTATGTGAAACCAACTGGGATAATATTCATAGCCTTTGATAAACAAAAAATACATGCAACTATCGAAATGATACAAAAAATTGTTGGAGTTAAAATTGTAAAACCATTTGTAGATTTTAAAAAACCATTAGCTGATATTCCAAGAATTATAGCTAATAGCAAAAAAATATATCCAGATAAATTAGTCATAAGTTACTCTGTTTTTCCCAATAAATTTACTATTAGAACTCCAGATATAATCAAAATAAGACCGACTATTGTAAAAAAGTCAGGCATTTGATTAAATTTGTAAACCCCCACCATAGTTGTAGCGATGATGCATAAACCAGCAAAAGATGCATAAGTAATTCCTACAGGAATAGTTTTCATTACAATCGACAATGTAAACATACAACCAACTATTGCGATAGCAGTAAATAAGCTTGGTAAAAATAAAGTGAAACCATTAGCACTCTTAGCAAAACCATTTGCAGCTGTTCCTAAAACAACAGCTAATAACAGAATAACATAGGCGATTATATTGTTCACAATTAGAGAATATTCTTATTTTGTAATTTTATCTACAAACTTTTTTGCAATAGGGCCAACCAATAAAGCAGTAGCTATAGCTATTGGAAGTCCAACTACCCAAGCTTTTAAAAATCTATTTAAATAATCTTTATCTATTCCGGTATTTACGTATGTGATAATTAAAGTCATTAGTAAGCTCATTCCAAATCCCATCACCAAAATAAATAAAAGGTTTGAATATTTTTTTGGAAACATCATTTTTTATATACTCTCTTTTTTTATTTGATTTTGAAGTTTTTCAATCATAATTAATGGTGATTTCATATTAGGGTGAACTTTATGAGCTTCTATATAACTATCAATTGCTTTTTGATAATTATTTAATGCAGTTTGAACTAGTCCTTGACCAGCAAGAGCACCAAAATGTCTTTGTTCAAGTTCAAGTACTTTATCAATATCAGCTTGAGATTGTTCATACTTTCCCATTAAATACAACACTGTGGCTCTTTTATTCCATGCCTCAGCCCAGTTAGAGTCTAACTCAATAGCTTTAGTGAATGTCTCATAAGCTGTTTCAAGTTTATTTTGAGACACATAAAAAGAGCCATCTGCTAGAAGAGCTGTCAAATTATTCTTAGAGGGGTGAGTGCTCCATAACTCCCAAATTTTTGACTCAATTTTTTTTGAGTTTTCGTAGTTAGTTGTTGTTTTTAATTGATTGAATAAATTGTCAATCTGCTTTTGTTGATTATCATCAGCGTAAGATACACAAGAATAAACCCAAAAAAAAAAAATATAAATTATTTGTTTCACTAAATATAGATTTTATCTGCAAGACCGTAACATAATACAGCACTTAATATAGTATGTGCTAAAGGGCCATAAATTGCTTCATCAGAAGTCTTGTCTGTGTGTCCAAGTTTATTTATTTTAGTACTATAAAAACCAACAATAAAAGCACATAGGTTTTGTAAAAAAATTACGTTAAAGAAACCCCAAGTAGCTTCTAAGCCGTTAGGTCTTATAAAGCCGACATAGATTGCCATTAAGGTTGAACCGATAAAAAAACATCCAAAAAATCTAACTACACCTGCGCCTGTAGCATCGATCCCATATTTATCTAAAAAAGATTGAGTTTGGACAACACATCTAAATCCATAAAAAGCATAACCTATAAAATGAATTATAAAAATTGCTAGATAAAATATTCCATTAAATTTTTCTATCATTTAGTCTCCTTTTTTTTAATAAGAGTCTGACTCTTCACAGATAATAATTGTGCTTTTTGGATCTGTGGCTGCTCTTCTATGAGTAACAATATTTTGATGTGCTTCAGAATTATACCAGCCTAAAGCCTTTTCTTTGTTTGGAAATTCCATCACAACTGTAAGAGTGGGCTCATCTCCTTCTAAGACTAATTTATTTGGAGTTCTTACAAGAAACTTTCCATCAAAAGGTTTAAGTGTGTCTGCAACTTTACTTGCATATTCTTTTGCAAACACATCTTTGTCTGTAACTTTTGGAACTGCTACTAAGTACGCTTTTGGCATTTTATCTCCTTTATTAAGTTAATATAAAGTTTGAGCTACTTTTTTTACTCTTTCAGCTCCGTTAGGAATTGTGGATGCTATAAATGAATGACATTCTTCAGTTTTAGCTTTGTCATATTTAGAGCCATAATATTTATCTACAGCTTTATTTACTCCATCATTCCATTCTTTTTCTGAAATTCCTATTTCAAGAGCATATGTTTTCATAACTTTTACAGATGCCATAGATTTTTCTTTCATACTGTATTCAAATTCCTCACCCGATGGTAAGAAATAGTTTGCCATGTAAATTCCACTACATTCCCATGCTTTAGATTTATCGCTTTCACTCATCTCTGCATGAGCAAAATTAAAAATTAAAAAAGAAAAAATTATTAAATACTTTTTCATATTGGCCCCATGTTAAATAATATTAATTTTAGAATCTAATGATTTTATTACATTGCGGGTATGCGATATTATAACCAGCTAGGGAAAGGTAGGTTTTTTTCCTTTAAAAAAGATTTATTAAACATCTTGGAGTTGTACTTGTCGGATTTGTCACAGAGTATAGTTACAATAGTTTTTCCTGGGCCTAACTCTTTTCCTAATCTAATTGCTCCAGCAATATTAATTCCACAGCTAGTTCCTAAACTTAAGCCTTCATTTTGAATTAAATCATAGAGAATAGGTAAGGCCTCATGGTCATCAATTGAATAAGCACCATCAATTTTTGCGTTCTCAAAATTTTTAGTTATTCTACTTGAGCCAATACCTTCAGTAATTGAGCCACCTTCTGATTTTAATTCTCCATTTTTTATATAATTGTAAAGAGCTGATCCTTTTGGGTCAGATAAATAGATCTTTATATCTTTATTCTTTTCTTTAAGAGCATTACTAACTCCTGAAATAGTTCCACCTGTTCCTGATGAACAAACAAAACCATCAACTTTGCCCTCAGTTTGATCCCAAATTTCTTTTCCAGTTCCCTCATAATGACCTTTTGCATTAGCGGTGTTATCAAATTGATTAGCCCAGACAACTCCATTGTTATTAGAAGGTCTTAATTCATCAGCCAATCGTCCTGCGATTTTCACGAAATTGTTATCATCTTTATATGGTTTAGGTGCGACCAATCTTAATTCAGCACCTAGATTTCTTATTGTATCTTTCTTTTCTTGGGTTTGATTATCATTCATTACTATTATTGTTTTATAACCAAGAGAATTTCCAATTAATCCCAGTCCAATACCAGTATTTCCAGCAGTACCCTCAACAACAATTCCTCCTTTAGAAATTAATTTTTTTTCTTGAGCATCTTTTAATAATGCTAAAGCTGCCCTATCCTTAACAGAACCACCAGGGTTCATAAATTCTGCTTTACCATAAATATTACAACCAGTAATTTCTGAAGCAGCTTTTAATTTTATTAGAGGAGTATTACCAATTGAGTCGATAAAATTATTTCTAATGTTTTTCATTATTATTTTTCTTCATCAGTAACAGCGTAAGGTTTAAATCCCTTAGTAGCATCACCAACCCTTTTGGCTGGAATACCTGCCATAACAGATTTCTCTGGAACATTTTTTGTTACCACTGAATTAGATCCTATTAAAGAATTTTTTCCTATAATTATAGGTCCTAAAATTTGAGCTCCAGAGCCGACCACAACATTATCCTCTAAAGTTGGATGTCTTTTCATATTTCTTTGATCATTAGAGTTAATGCTCGGCGCAATTCCACCTAATGTAACATTGTGATAGATAGTAACATTATCACCAATCTCAGATGTCTCACCAATTACTACTCCCATACCATGATCAATAAATAAATTTTTACCAATTTTTGCTTTTGGATGAATTTCAATTCCAGTTAAGAATCTTGAAAATTGAGAAATGATTCGCGCAACTAAATCAAATTTAGCAATTGCAAAAAAATTTGAAATTTTATAAAAAAAAATAGCTTTAACCCCCGGGTAAGTTAATACTAAACTTAGTTTTGATTTTGCCGCGGGGTCTCTATCTATTATAGATTGCAAATAATCGTTCATAAAATTTGGTTGCTTGATAAAAAATTATGAGGCATATATAGTTATTTAAATATGAATTTAAAGGAGAAATTATGTACAAAAACACTAACTGTTTTCACTTAGCAATACCTTGCGGTGATTTAGAAACAGCAAAAAAATTTTATAGTGAAACATTAGGTTGTCGTCTTGATAACTCAGCTCAAGAATGGGCAGATGTTGATTTTTGGGGCAATGAATTAACTCTTCATGCCAGTGATCATAAATTAGATAGTGAGAGACATGATGTAGATATGGGAAATGTTTCTGTTCCTCATTTTGGAGTTCATTTATCTAGAAAAGATTTTGATAGCTTAAAAAATAGATTGAAAGAAAAAGGGGCTAAATATTATGATGAGCCTTATCTAAGATTTAAAGGCACAAAATACGAGCAAGAGACTTTTTTTGTTAAGGATCCTAACGAAAATATTTTAGAAATTAAAACTTTAACTGCTAATTCAGAGTAATCTAAGTTTAAATGGAATACCTGGTATTAGGTTTTTTTACCGGGCTCAGTCTAATTTTAGCTATTGGTGCACAAAATATTTTTGTAATAGAGCAGGGACTTAAAAAACAATATGTATTTTTAGTTTGTATAATTTGTTCACTATCAGATTTAATATTAATATTTTTTGGTATACTACTATTTCATTTTTTTCATCAGTATTTTAATCTACTTGTAGAATTAACCTTAAATATATTATTAATAATCTTTTTAATTTATTTTATTTTTTCAAAAATCAAATCTATAAAAAAGAATATAAGTTTTAATAGTGAAGTTAAAAATGTATCTAAAATAGAAATATCACTTAAGACACTTGGTTTTACATATCTAAATGCCCATGTATATTCTGATACTGTTTTCTTTTTAGGTAATTTTTCAAAAAACTTTTTATTAGATGAAAAGATGTATTTTGGAATTGGTGCTTCTATAGCATCTTTTATTTTCTTTTTTTTATTAGGTTATTTGTCTACTTTTTTATCAAAATATGCTCAAAATGATAAAACATGGAAATTTATAAATATTTTTATAATTGCTTTCATGTCATTACTCACAATCTATATAATTAAAGAAACTGCTTATCTAATTTGAAAAACCGTATTTTCTTAGCCTTACATCACCGGTTCTAGCGTGTGCTTCCATTCCTTCATATCTTGATATCCTAGCACAAGCAGCACCAACTGATTTTGTAGACTCTTTAGTCATCCTTTGAAAACTAAGTGTTTTGATAAATTTTCCCACAAATAATCCACCAGTATATCTACCAGCACCTTTCGTTGGCAATATGTGGTTTGTGCCTGAGCATTTATCTCCATATGCAACAGTAGTTTCTTCTCCTATGAATAGTGAACCATAGTTTTTTAATCTTTTATGAAACCATTCAAGATTTTGTGTCTGAACTTCAAGATGCTCAGGTGCATATTCATCACTTATAGTTGCCATTTCTTCGTCGGTGTCACATAGTATAACTTCACCATAGTCTCTCCATGCAGCTTCAGCACTTGTTCTTGGAACTTCAGGTAATTCAGAAATTAACTCAGGAACTCTTTTCATTACTTCATCAGCGAGTCTTTTGCTTGTTGTATATAACCACGCAGGAGAATTGTACCCATGCTCTGCTTGTCCTACCAAGTCTACTGCAACCATTTCAGCATCAGCTTTGTCATCAGCGATTACAGCTATTTCAGTTGGACCCGCAAATAAATCAATTCCAACTTTTCCAAACAAAATTCTCTTAGCTTCTGCAACAAATTGGTTTCCTGGTCCAACTAGAATATCTGCAGGAGGATTTTTAAACAATCCATTTGTCATAGCAGCAATTCCTGGAACACCACCTAAATTCAATATTACATCTGCTCCACATAAATCAGCGGTGTAAATAATTGCAGGGTGAGCTCCCACACCTTCTTTAGGTGGACTACAAGCAATTATATTTTTAACTCCAGCTACTTTAGCAGTTGTTACACTCATAACAGCCGAAGCTATATGAGCATATCTTCCACCAGGTATATAACATCCAGCTGTATTCACAGGTATTAATTTCTGTCCAGCGTACAATCCTGGGGAAAGTTCGACTTCAAAATCTTGCCCGTAATTTTTTAATTGTGCCTCTGCGAATTTTCTTACTCTTTCGTGAGAAAATTGGATATCATCCTTTGTTTTTTGATCTAATTCTTTTTTAATTTTTTCAATTCTTTCTTTAGAAACAATAATTTCACCATCATATTTATCAAATTTCTTTGTTAAATTAATACATGCTTCTTCCTTAGATTTTTCTATTTCTTTTAAAAGATCTTTTACTATTTCAGTTGTCTTAGAGTCATCTGTAGATGAGGTTTTTGGTGATTTTTTTAAATATTGTATTGCCATTGATTATAATTTCATGATTTGTAAGAATGTATTTAAAGTATAAGTACTTTCTTTTCAATCAAGAATTTAAAATAATTCTTAATTACTATAGAAATTAATCTAAAGCCACTACTGCAGCTGCTATTGAGGCTAATCTGGCCTGCGCTTCATCAGAACGACTTGTAATTACTACTGGAACTTTTCCACCAACAACTACACCAGCAGCACATGCTCCTGAAAAGTAAATCAACATTTTTACTAAACCATTTCCCGCCTCAACACTCGGAACCAGTAATACATCCGCCATACCAGCAACATCATTTTTAATTCCTTTTATTACTGCAGATTTTTTTGAAATACTATTATCAAATGCAAGAGGACCAAAAACATCAGCATTTAAATTTTCTTTTTTTGCAAGTTTAGTTATTTCTTCAGCATCTTTTGAGCTAGGAACACTATCTAGAATTTCTTCAGTTGCAGAAAGAATAGCTATCTTAGGTCTTTCAATTCCTATTCTATTTGAAAAATTAATTACATTTTTTAATATATGCATTTTTGTTTTAACATTTGGCAAAACGTTTAAAGCACCATCTGTAATAATTAGAGGTTTATCTTCTTTCTCAATAGTCATATGCCAAATATGGCTTAGACGAGTTTTTCCTAATAAATTATATTCTCTTTTTAAAACTTCTTTCATAAGAATATCTGTATGAATATGACCTTTAACAATAATTCTTATTTTTTTTTCACTAGCCAATTTTGCTGCAATCGCCGCAGTATTATTTTCTATTGGTTCATGAATAATTTGATAATTTGAGATATCCCATTTTAGATCATCTGCACATTTTAATATTTCTTTCTCATCTCCAATAAATATAGGCTCTATTAAATTTTCGTTTACAGCATCTTGAACAGATAACATTGGTAAAGGTTTACCAGCATTTACTATTGCAGCTTTAATACCTTTTTTTTTATGTGCCACATTCAAAAGGTTTACAGGGCAAACAATTTCTTTATTTGAAAGCATCGTAATAATAATTATCCTCTATATAATTAAAATCAAAGATTATTTTTTTTTATAAATTTCCCAATCAGATATTTTTTTAAATGGTTTATAGTTTTTTAAAATATATTGATCTGCATTTTTAGCATTATTTCTACTTTTAAACCAATTAATATTTGAAGAATACAAAATATATTCTGGATTTGATCTTCTTAATTCACTGATAAACATTTTATCTGTCCATCCATCTATTATATGAGCATTAACATAAAACTTAGTGCATGTTGGTTTATTTACCAGATAAGGTATTGCATTATCGTCAGTGAATTGTTGAACACAATTTTCATCTTTTGTTAATATTTTATACTCATTTATAAATTTTAAATAGTTTTTATCTAAAAATCGATTATCTTCAGTTTTAGTTAACATTAAAAAATTTTTATTTGAGTTCATTAAATTAGTAAAATTCATAAAGTTATCTTTTAAGAAAATAGGGAAATAGATTAAAATTGCTAAAATTATTAAGTAACTTTTTTTTTCAAAAATTATCTTTATTTTTTCATAGAATCTAAATTTTTGTAAAACTTTCGATACATAATATGAAATGAAGAAAAATAAAATCATTGTATAGATTCCAGAGGTATATTTTATGTGAGGTGTATCAGATCTCATTAATCCTGATTTGAAAAATACTATTGAAGATATAAATAAAAAAATTAAGTAAAATTTTGCTATGTAGTTTTGTTTGTCTTTAATACTAAAAATAAAATTAACTAAAATAACCCCAGTCAAAATTATCAATAAAAGAGCTTTTGTGTGTCTTGTAGATTTTTCAGAAAATGGTTTTGGGTACTCTATACCTAAAAGATAATCTGAAATGTTAACAATAATATAATATTGACCTACAAATTCATTGAATTCTTCTATCGAAACAAATGTTATAAATATTAACCATGACAGAAAAATTCCTAACAATATTTGAAATACTTTTAAATATTTCTTAAGTAAGATTAAATAACCTAATATTATTAATATTAATGCATTTATATAAGTTCCAATATCATAATAAAATAATAATGATATAGCTGAAAAACTTCCTACTAATAAATATAATATTGAGTAATCTGTTTTTGAATTAACAATTTTAAATACTAAAAAAGTAAAAATTAAAAAGATAAAAATTCTTGAATGGAATGGGGTTATATCTTCATTAAAATTAGCTAAAGTTAATGTCGCAATTACAAAAAGTAAAAAAAATAAACATTTATTATTTTCTATGTTTAATATTTTGACTAATTGGCCACATATAAGAATTAGAAAAATTTTATTAATTAAAATCAAAAATACAAATGTAAATCTTTGAATTCCTATAGAATAATCATCAAATATATATCTAGAAAAAACTCCAATATTATTCCCTAAAAATCCATAGTCATAAAAAGTTCCTGACCAATAACCATCTTTTTCAAAAAAATTAAGTTGAGCACTTAAGCTTGTGCCTTCATGGTGGGTGTCTAAATTATTTATAAAATTACTATAATTTAAATTAAAAAATTCTAAAATTGAAAAACTAATCAATACAAATATTAAAAAGTTAATATTTTTATTATTATTTCCATCTAAATAATTTTGATCAATTTTTAAAATATTATAATTTATTTTACCTTTGTTTATTTTTAAAAATGTAATTATGTATAGCAAAAGAGGAATGCATATAAAACTGACACCTCTAATAGTATCATTTAATGGATTAATTTTGTTCTCTGAGTATTGCCCAACTATTTTGTTTGTATCATCATACGGTAAAGATATATAATCCCATATCAACACTGAAAAAATTAATCCAAATATCAAGAATATAATAGGCGTGAATCTATTCAAAATATTCATTTAATTTTTAATTTAAGTTTTAAGTATTTTTACTGTTTACACTTAATTTTTATAATCTAATAATTTTTTTATTACTCATTACATACCTATTAACCTAAACATCTTTAAAGTAAAGACTTGAGATAAATTATAAGGAGAATTTATTATAGGTTAAGATTGTTTTCTTTATACTATCAATCAAACTAAATTTCGGTTTCCACCCATAATTTTTTGCGATTTTACTGTTTAATAATTTTCTTTTAATTCCATTAGGTTTTTTTTTATCATAAACAATTTTAAATTTATGTTTTGGGTCAATTATTTTAATTATAAAATTTACGTAATCTTTAATTTTAAATTCATAACCTGAGCCTATATTTATTAAATCATGTTTTAATTCTTTTTTTTTCATAAAGTAAATACATGCTAAAGCAACATCCTCTTGATAAATAACTTCTCTTTTTGGTTCACCATTTCCCCAAACTAAAAAAAATTTTTTCTTTTTTAATTTAAGATCAATTGATCTATTTATTAAAGAAGTTAAAAAATGACTATTTTGACTATCAAAATTATCATTACCACCAAATATACTTGCAGGAATTAAAGTTAAAAAATTTGTTTTGTACTGATGATTGTAACTTTGGCACATTTTTAAACCAGCAACTTTTGCAATAGCATATGCATCATTTGTTTTTTCAAAATCACCATATATCAAATCTGTCTCTTTAAGCGCTCTATTTAATTTTTTTGGATAAATGCAATTTGAACCTAAAAATATAAGTTTTTTTACTCCTGCAATATATGAAGCATGTATCACGTTGCTTTGAATTAAAATATTATCGTAAATTAATTCAGCTTTATTATTGATATTTGTTAAGATGCCTCCGACTTTGGCAGCAACTAAAAAAACATATTCTGGTTTATTTTTCTTAAAAAAATTATTTACTTCTAACTGATTTCTTAAATCTAACCGTTTTTTGTCTAAATATAGCAAATTTTGATATTCATCATTTTTTAACTTTTGAAAAATCGATTTTCCAACCAATCCATTATGTCCTGCAATAAAAATTTTTGATTTCTTGTTCATAAAGTTTGTATAAATAATTATCAGTATATTTTTAGAATTATATAAAAAAACTTATTTTTTTTATAATAATTAATATAAAGTATGTTTCTAATGTTAAAAAAAAAAGATTTAATTAGTTTTGAAAATAAAATAGCTAATCTATTCAATAAAGCTAAAATTAAAGCTCCGATTCATCTTCATTCTAACAATGAGGATCAATTAATTAAGATATTTAAGCAAATTAAAAAAAAGGACTGGATTTTTTGCTCATGGAGATCCCATTACCATTGTTTATTAAAAGGTGTACCACAAAAAACTTTAGAAAAAGAGATACTACAGGGTAAATCGATATCACTATGTTTTCCAGAATATAATATTTACTCCTCTGCAATAGTTGGTGGAATATTACCAATTGCAGTTGGTATGGCTTTATCATTTAAAATTAAAAAAATTAAAAAAAAAGTATATTGTTTTATTGGAGATATGACATCTGAGACTGGTATAGCTCATGAATGTATAAAATTTAGTATCAATAAAAAACTTCCAATCAAATTTATTATAGAGGATAACTCAAAATCAGTTTGCACAGATACAAAAAAAACCTGGTCCCAAAAAAAATTAACATATGAAAACTTTTCAACTAAGTATGTTTATTACTACAAATATCATTTGAAATATCCCCATGCAGGAGCTGGAAAGAGAGTTCAATTTTGAAAAAAAAATATTTTAACGAATTATCTAAAACCATGCATTATTTATCCAAAAAAAATAATTCGATTTTTTTAGGTCAAGCTGTTGAAGTGCCCGGTACAGCGATGTCTAATACTTTAAAAAATGTAAATAAAAAGAAACTTTACGAATTACCTGTAGCAGAGGAAATGCAAATGGGAATTACACTTGGTCTTGCTATGGATGGGTTTATTCCAGTAAGTATTTATCCAAGATGGAATTTTCTTCTTTATGCAATAAATCAATTGATTAACCATTTGGATAAGTTTAGAGTGATGAATAATTATAAGATTAAACCTAATTTGATTATAAGAACTGGAATAGGTTCGGAAAGACCTTTGTTCCCTCAAGTGCAACATGTTGGAGACTTCACAGATGCAATATCAAAAATGACAACCAAGATTGAAATTATTAAGCTTAAAACTCCTAATGATATTTTAAAAAGTTATAAGAAAGCATATTCAAGAAAAGATGGTAAGTTTACAATTCTTGTTGAATATGGTGATTATTATAACGATAAATAAAAATGATTATTTCAAAAACACCCTATAGGATTTCATTTTTTGGAGGGGGAAGTGATTATCCAAAATGGTATAATTATTTTCCAGGTTTAGTTTTATCAGCAACAATTAATAAATATTTGTACATATCTATTAGAGAGTTACCAAATTTTTTTAATCATAAATACAGAATCGTATGGTCAAAAATAGAAAATGTAAAAAAAATAAATCAAATTGATCATAAAGTTATAAAAGAGCTTTTAAATTTTTATAAGATTAAAGATGGTTTGGAAATTCATTATGATGGTGATTTGCCGGCTAGAAGTGGTATGGGATCTAGTTCATCATTTGTAGTTGGTTCTATTAACGCAATAAATATGTATAATAATATAAATCTCTCAAAATATGATTTATCAAAAAATTCAATTGAGTTTGAGCAAGATATTCTTAAAGAGAACGTTGGATCTCAAGATCAAATAGCGGCAACTTATGGAGGTGTAAATCGAATAGATTTTTATAAAAAAAAAATAAAAATAAAAAAATTGCATAAAAATTTGAATAAATTAGAGCAAAATTTAGTTTTAATTTATACAAATATTAATAGAACATCTCATGAAATTGCAGGAACTTTTGTTAATAAATTACTTAAAGAAAAAAAAAATTACATAGATGAAATAATAAGTATAGCAAAAGAAGCAGAGAAAAGTTTAAACAATGGAAACTTAGATGATTTTGGAAATCTTCTTGGAATGTCTTGGGCATTAAAAAAAAATTTGAGTAACAAAATTAGTAACAATAAAATTAACGAATTATATGAATTAGCGATCAAAAATGGTGCATTAGGAGGTAAAATTCTTGGTGCAGGAGGGGGTGGTTTTTTACTTTTATATATGAAGAAAAAAAATAAACAGAGATTTTTAAGAAAATTTAAGAATATAATTGAAGTGCCATTCAAATTTTCCTCAAAAGGCTCTGAAATAATTTTAAATACTCAAAAAATATGAAAATTAATCATAAATTAATGGAAGATAATTTTATAAGAGAGGATTTTACTCAAACTATAAATTTATTAAAAAAAAAAAATTCAATATTAACACAATCAAAATATGTAGAATTATTCGAGAAAAAGTGGTCTAAATGGTTAGGGGTAAAGTATTCTACATTTGTCAATTCAGGATCTTCCGCTAATTTTATTACTATTTCTGCTTTAAAACATTTAAATAAAAACTCCAAAAAAAATGAAATTATTGTCCCTACTCTTACATGGGTTTCAGATATCAATTCTGTATTGCTAAATAACTTTAAACCAATATTTGTCGATATAAACTTGTCAAACTTATCAATGAATGAAGAAGAGGTGATAAAAAAGATAAATAAAAAAACTCTTGCAGTTTTTATAACTCATGCTCAAGGCTTTAATGGTTTAAGTAAAAATTTAATCAAAATTTTGAAAAGAAAAAAAATTCATTTAATTGAAGATGTATGTGAAAGTCATGGTGCTACTTTTCAAAAGAAAAAGCTAGGGTGTTATGGTTTAATATCTAATTTTTCATTTTATTATGCTCACCATTTATCAACTATAGAAGGTGGAATGGTATGCACAAATGATAAAAACATCCACGAAATGGCAAAAATGTTTAGATCCCATGGAATGGTAAGAGAAAGCAAAAACAAAAAATTTGAAAATAAGATGATTCAGAAATATAAAGATATTTCCCCTAAATTTATTTTTTTATATCCAACTCTTAATTTTAGAAATAATGAAATTGGAGCTACAATTGGTTTGAATCAACTTAAAAGATTAGATTCAAACAACATAAAAAGAAATAGAAATTTTTTATATTTTTTAAAAAATCTTGATGAAAAAAAATACTTTAAGGGTTATGATCTTGAAGGAATTAGTAATTACGCATTCCCTATTATTTTAAAAAAAAAAGATAAGAAATATAGACAATATTTTGAAAATAAATTAAAAAAAGCAAATATTGAATTTAGACGAGGAAATGCAGGTGGTGGAAATCAATTAAGACAACCGTATTTAAAAAAATATTTAAAAAAAATAAATTTGAAATTATTTCCAAATGTTGAATATGTACATGATTATGGATATTATATTGGAAATTATCCAAATTTAAAAAAAGAAAAAATAATTAAAATTACCAAATATTTAAATTCATTATAATTCAATGATTAATTCTAAAATAAATATACTTATTACTGGTGGTGCAGGCTATCTTGGTTCTATGATTTCAACTGAGTTAGTAAAACAAAATTTCAATGTTACAGTAATTGATTTGTTGAAGTATGATAAAGGCTCACTAAATCATTTATATGTGAATGATAATTTCAAATTAATAAAGAAAGATGTCAGGGATATCAAATTTCTAAAAAAAATAGTTAAAAAATTTGATTATATAATTCCTCTAGCAGCATTAGTCGGTGCGCCTTTATGTGAGAAATTTAAGAAAGATGCAGTTAGTACAAATTTTGATGCAATAAATGGATTGTCAAAAGTTATAACTAACAAAAATAAAATAATATTTATGACAAGTAACTCAGGTTATGGAATAGGAGAGAAAAATAAATTTTGTGACGAAAATAGCCCCTTAAAACCAATTTCTTTGTATGGAAGAACTAAATGCGATGCTGAGAAAGTGGTGAATAATCAAAAAAATAATGTTTGTTTTAGACTAGCGACTGTTTTTGGGAATAGCTACAGAATGAGATCAGATCTATTAGTTAATAATTTTGTTCAAACAGCTATAAAAAAAAATAAGCTTACTATATTTGAACCTAAATTTAGAAGAAACTTCATTCATGTAAAAGACGTAGTTAATGCTGTAATTTTTACAATCAAAAATTTTAAAAAAATGAATGGTGAAATTTATAATTTAGGCTTGTCAAATGCTAACTTAACTAAAATTGGATTAGCTAAAAAAATAAAGAAGTTTCATCCAAGTTTAAAAATTTCAGTTATTAAAAATCGAAAAGATCCAGATCAGAGAGATTACTTTGTTAGTAATAAAAAGATTGAAAAAGTAGGATTCAGACCTAAAGTTAATTTAGAAAATGGAATAAAAGAGTTACTTAATATTTTTAAAAATGATCCAAATAAAATTATTAATAATTATTAGTTCTTAATTATTTTACTAATTTGATGAAAAAAATTATCTCGAGCAAATTCAAAATATAAATTACTTTTTTTTGCACATTTGAGATCTGTAATTTGATCCCCAATAAAAAAACTATCTCTTTTGATAATTGGCCATTTTTTTAATAGACATTTTATCATCAAATTTCCTGGTTTTCTAAATTGACTATTTTTTTTATATTTTTTAATCAAAGCTTGTTTATGAAAAG
>CACGEC010000006.1 GCA_902572005.1 uncultured Pelagibacteraceae bacterium
TCTAATCTTTGATCTAAGTTTTTTTCTGACCTTAAATCCATTACCCTAATTGAGCGTCTTCCAACTTTGTCCTCATAAGCAGGGCCAATTCCCCTTCTCGTAGTTCCTATTTTTCCTTTTCCTGCCGCATCCTCTCTTATTTCATCCATTTCTCTATGAAATGGTAAGATCAAATTTGCTGCCTCGGAAACCATAAAATTTTCTTGGCTAACATTTACTCCTTTGTCTTTAATTTCTCTTATTTCATCTAATAATGCCCATGGGTCTACCACTACTCCATTTCCAATAATAGAAATTTTATTTTTTCTAACAATGCCTGATGGAAGAAGTCTGAGTTTATAAGTTACACCATCTATAACAAGAGTATGTCCTGCATTGTGTCCACCCTGGAATCTAACAACTACATCTGCTTGCTCAGATAGCCAATCAACAATTTTTCCTTTTCCTTCATCGCCCCACTGTGATCCAACTACTGCAACATTTTTCATTATTTAAACATTTTTTTTAATTCTATCGAATTTAAATGATTTATTGGACCATGTCCTTTACCAAATTTAGGGTTTGTTAATATAGCAGAATTTACATATTTAATTCCTAACTCACAAGATTTCTTTAAGGTTTTTCCACATGAGAAAAATGAGGTTATCGCTGTTGATAGTGTACAGCCAGTCCCATGAGTATTTTTTGTATTGAATCTGTTATTAGTAAATATTTTAATTTCTTTTTTATTAACAAATATATCGTGTACTTTTTTTGATTTAAAATGGCCTCCTTTAATTAAAACGTTAGGAACTCCAAATTTCATTAATTTGTTTGCGGCAAAAATCATATCTTCTTCTGTACTTATTCTAATTCCAGTTAAAATTTCAGCCTCAGGAAGATTAGGTGTAACTAAAGATACTTTTTGTAATAATTTTTTTTTTAATAATTCAATAGCTTTATCTGTAATAAGTTTGGAACCACCTTTTGCTATCATAACAGGATCTAAAATAATTTTTTTTACTTTCATCTCATTAAATGATTTTAAAACTTTATTTATGACATCTGTTGAATGTAACATTCCAATTTTAACAGCATTAGGCTTAATATCTTTTGTTGTATAAATTATTTGATTATAAATTTCATTCGGTGGAATAGATACTACCGATTTTACACCTTTAGTATTTTGAACAGTTACTGCTGTTACAGCAGTCATAGCATACACACCTAAACAAGTAGCTGTTTTTATATCAGCCTGGATACCTGCCCCTCCTGATGAGTCAGATCCTGCAATTATTAGAATTTTTGATTTAAGTTTCAAATTATTTTATTTTTTTTAAGATAATATTTACACATTTGAGAAGAAGTGTCTTGTTTTCACTCTCTCCCATTATTCTTATTTTTGACTCTGTTCCTGATTTCCTTACAAGAATTCTTCCATTACCTTTAATTAATTTTGCAGCTAATTTAATAGATTTTTTTATTTCTGGTTTATTAATTATATTCCTATTTTTCACTTCAATATTTTTTAATAACTGAGGAGTCTTTTTGAATTTTTCGAAAAATTCACTAGCCTTATTTCCTTTTCTTAGGGCAAATAAAGATTCAAGAGCAACAAGTAAGCCATCTCCTGTAGTTGCAAATTTGCCCAAAATAATATGGCCCGACTGTTCACCGCCTAAATTGAATTTGTTTTTTTGCATCATTTCCTTAACATATCTATCACCAACATTTGCACGCTTAAATTTTATGCCATTTTTTTTAAAATATTTTTGAAGACCGTAATTAGACATTAATGTTCCAACTACTCCTCCTTTTAGCATCTTCTTATTTTTCCATCTTGTGGCTAATGCAGCAATAATTTGATCTCCATCTATAATATTACTTTTTTCATCACACATAATTATTCTATCCGCATCTCCATCCAGTGAAATACCTATGTGTGCTTTGTGTTTTTTAACTGCAGATCTTATTTTTTGTGGAAATGTAGAACCACAATTCTTATTTATATTTAGTCCATTAGGATTTACACCAATAGCAATTACTTTGGCTCCCAAAGATTTTAATAATTCAGGTCCAGCTTTATATCCAGCTCCATTTGCACAATCAATTACAATCCTAAGACCCCTTAGATTGAATTCTTTTGTAAAATTTTTTTTTAATATCTTGATATAATCTTTTGTACCTGTTTCTAGTCTTTTTACTCTGCCCAATTTTTCAGGTTTTGAAAGATTTTTTGTAATTTTTTTATCTATCAAACTCTCTATTTTTTTTTCTATCTTATCTGACAATTTCATTCCATCAGGGCCAAATAGCTTAAGCCCATTATCGTTATGAGGGTTATGAGAAGCAGTAATCATAATTCCCATATTTGCCTTCATAACTTTTGTGAGCATAGCTAAACCATTTGTTGGTATGGGTCCCAAGGTGTATACGTGCATACCTGCCGATGCTAATCCAGATACAAGTGCT
This sequence comes from uncultured Pelagibacteraceae bacterium, assembly GCA_902572005.1. Classification (GTDB taxonomy): domain Bacteria; phylum Pseudomonadota; class Alphaproteobacteria; order Pelagibacterales; family Pelagibacteraceae; genus Pelagibacter. Next base: position 2,452 of record CACGEC010000006.1, read on the forward strand.
GGTTCTAAAGTATAGCCAGATAACCTAGTGTCTTTAGCAATTATTGCAGTTTGTTTTCTTTTTTTTTGAGATTTGAAATAAGTTCCACTTGCTAATCCAAATTTAAAAAACATATCCCCATTTATATTTTTACTATTGATTGCTCCTCTAATACCGTCGGTACCAAAATATTTTTTTGTCATTAGCTATTTATTATATTTTTAAAAATTTTTAAACCTTGTACAGTCTCATTCACATCATGGATTCTTAAAATTTGAACACCTTGCATCATTAAATAAATTGATGATGCTACCGTTCCTCCATTTCGTGATTTACTATCATTTTTTCCAGATAACTCCTTAATAAATCTTTTTCTAGAATTTCCTACAAGTATAGGAAAACCAAGAGAATGAAAAATAGAAATATTGCGTATTAGACTCATATTATGTTTCAAATTTTTTCCAAAACCTATACCAGGATCTAGAATTATATTATTATGATTGATACCCTTTGATCTAAGTAGTTTTAATTTTTTTTCAAAAAAATCATATATATCTAATAGCTCATTTTTATAAATTGGTTTTTTTTGCATATTTTCTGGGGTTCCTTGTGAATGTTGAATTACAAATGGAACTTTATATCTTTTTAATACATTAATAGTTTCGGTATCATAATCTAGTCCTGAAACATCATTAATCAATTTTACTCCTAAATTTATTCCTTTCTTTATAATATTAGACTTTCTAGTGTCTAAAGATATTGGTATTTTTTTTTTTAATAAAGATTTTAAAACTTTACTAATCCTTTGCCATTCTAAATTTTCTTTAATTGCTCTTGATCCAGGTCTTGTTGACTCGCCACCAACATCAATTAAATTTGCCCCAAAATTTATTAAATCAATTGCACGATTAACACCTTTTATCTTGGTGTTAAATTTTCCACCGTCTGAAAAGCTATCAGGTGTTAAGTTTAATATGCCAAGTATATTAGGAATTTTTTTGAAATTAAGATTTGAAAAATTTTTTTTTCTTGATTTTATTTTTTTTAAGTCAAAATTTATTTTTGTTCTAATTGACTTTGGTAAATCTTTTATTTGATTGATAAAAATTTTCTTTTTAGATTTTCTTGTTAATATTTCTATTTGATCAAATGAAATTTCTTTCATCTGGTTAAATGGTACTGCCTTATTTTTTTTTACTAATTTTTTAGATTGATTTCCATAATAGAAATTACACGCTCTTGTGTAATATCTAGACATTAATTTTAATGAACAATTTTTGGTTTAAGTCCCATTGCGCCCATTGCAGAACTCTTGTCATCTTCAGCTTTTAAATCTTGTTTGTCAGCAGGATAAATGTTTTTATTAATAATATTTTCTATCTCTTCCCCAGTTAAAGTTTCATATGTAATTAGGGCTTTTGCAATTTTGTGAAGATCATCAATTTTTTCAGTTAAGATTTGTTTAGCTTTATTGTAACCCTCGTCTACTAGTTTTCTGATCTCTTTATCTATTTTCTGAGCCACCTCTTCTGAAACTGATTGAGTTTGAGTTACAGATCTCCCAAGAAATACCTCTTCTTGATTTTCACCGTATTCAACTGGCCCCATCTCTTCACTCATTCCATATTTTGTTACCATAGCTCTTGCAAGTTGAGTTGCTTGATTTATATCTGATCCTGTTCCTCCACCTGCTCCTGTTGAAATATTGTCTTTTCCAAAAATCACTTCCTCTGCTACTCTTCCACCAAAACATACTGCTAATCTTGCTTTAAGATATTTAATTGAATGACCATGTTTATCTCTCTCTGGCAAATTCATAACCATACCTAGGGCTCGACCTCTTGGAATTATCGTTGCTTTATGTATTGGATCATAACTAGGCATATTAAATGATACCAGGGCATGTCCACCCTCATGATATGCAGTCAATTTTTTTTCATCTTCAGTCATAACCATTGAACGTCTTTCAGCTCCCATCATGACCTTATCTTTAGCTTCTTCAAATTCATGTAAAGTAACAATTCTTTTATTTTTTCTTGCAGCTAATAAAGCAGACTCATTTACTAAATTAGCTAAGTCAGCACCTGAAAATCCGGGAGTACCTCTTGCTATAGTTCTTAAATTTACATCAGGGGCCATCTTTATTTTTTTAACATGAACTTTTAAAATCTTTTCTCTTCCAATTATATCAGGATTTGAAACAACAACTTGCCTATCAAACCTTCCTGGTCTTAATAATGCTGGATCAAGAACATCAGGTCTATTTGTTGCAGCAATTATTATTACACCCTCATTAGTATCAAAACCATCCATCTCAACAAGAAGCTGATTAAGAGTTTGCTCTCTTTCATCATTACCTCCTCCTAAACCTGCACCACGACTTCTTCCAACTGCATCAATTTCATCAATAAAAATTATACAAGGAGAGTTTTTTTTACCTTGCTCAAACATGTCTCGAACTCTAGAAGCCCCAACTCCTACAAACATTTCAACAAAATCAGATCCTGAAATTGTAAAGAAAGGAACGCCAGCTTCTCCGGCTATAGCTCTAGCTAACAAAGTTTTTCCAGTTCCAGGAGGTCCTACTAACAAAGCACCTCTTGGAATTTTACCTCCAAGTCTACTAAATTTTCTTGGGTCTTTTAGGAATTCAACAATTTCCTCTACTTCCTCTTTGGCTTCTTCAACTCCCGCAACATCATTAAATGTAACTTTCCCTTTTAGCTCATTCATCATTTTTGCTTTAGATCTACCAAATCCCATTGCACCACCTTTGCCACCTTGCATTTGCCTCATGAAAAAAATCCACACAGCAATTAATAACAGCATAGGGAACCATGATAATAGGACTCCAAACAAAGAAGGCATTTTTTCATCTAATGGTGCAGCTGAAATACTCACACCTTTATCTGAGAGTTTTTCAATTAAATTTGGATCATTAGGAGAATAAGTTGTAAAACTATTTCCATTTGAATAAACACCTTTTATATTATTTCCTTGTATTTCAACTTTGAGAACTTCTCCGTTATCTACTGATGTTAAAAATTCTGAAAAAATTACTTGATTACTTCCCCTCATATTAGATTGGGGATTTTTAAACATATTGTATAAACCTATAGTTAAGAAAACTATTATGGCCCACATTGCTATATTTTTTAAATTCATAGTTATAAAATAAGAATTATTACAGATTTAACAAGTGACAAATTTGTATAATACATAAATAATTTAGTATTCTTTGGAAATAATTACTGTTTGATTAACTTTTTCGATAATGCACCCACCAAGAGTTACCTTCAAATTATGATTATTCCCTATAATACCAATGATTTTATCTAACTTTTTTCCCCTCACAGAATAATACCTTCCTCCCACAAATCTAATAGACTTAGAAAGACCTCTGAAAACTATCTCATAAGGCTGTTGAAAAAAAGTTTTGTTAAAAACAAGCTTATTTCTACTAATTGAAAAGAAAGTATTTTTTTTAAAATTTTCGTCTACATAAAAATCTACAACTTCATTTGATGATTTCAAATTATTGATTGTTTTAGAAAATTTTTCTTTGTCTAAGCCTTTTTTTTGAAGTTGCTTTATTAACTCTCTTATTTGAGTTCTTTGATATTTTTCATCAATGTTTGAGGGATCCTCTACAAAAAAATTAAATACATATTTTGAGATAAACAATAAATCTTCTTTTTTTTGATCCAAAAGTGGTCTTAATAAATTCTTTTTTCCAACCTTGCTTTTTTTACCAAATGAAACAAGTCCCTTTAATCCACTTCCTCTTAATATACGAATAAAAAAATTCTCTAATAAATCATCAGAGTGATGCCCTAGTAAAATATTATTAATCTTAAGCTGATCACTCTTATTGATTAATAATTCATACCTTTTTTTTCTTGCTAAAGATTGGACGTTATTTGATGGCTTTTTTCCATACCAAGTTAAAATTTCAGCATTAATAGAATATTGCTTTAAAACTTTTTTAACTACTCTGGCCTCTTTTGATGACTCGGCTCTAAGTTTATGGTCTACAATAAAAAATCTGCAGATTAAATTTTTTTTCAAAGCATAAATTTTTCCTAAAAAAGCTAAAGCCAGGCTGTCTGGTCCTCCAGATACTGCTACTATATAATTCTCATCAATATTAAGGTTTTTTTCAAATCTTTTATAGATTTGATTTATTTTATTATTTTTTAACTTATTTTGTAAAAGTTTAGGAATTTTGATTTTTGCACTCAAATTTTTGAGACTCATATTTAGCTTTTTGGATCACAGATTGATTTGCTTTAGGATATTGTTTTTCAACACCATTAATCATTTTACAACCCTGATCTTTTTCTCCAATTTGTACCATGGATACACCAAGCTTTAATAAATTTATAGGAGCTTTTTCACCTTTTGGATATTTCTGATATCCTTCCAAATATGCAGATGCTGCATCAGTATACAGTTGTCTAATTCGAAATGTTTCAGCATACCAGTATTGTGCATTTCCAGCCAAATCATGTTCTGGATTAGTTTGTACAAATTCTCTAAACGCTCTCTCTGCAGTGGTGTAATCGCCAACTTTTAAAAAACTAGTTGCAAATTCATATTGTTTTATAGGTGTCTCATTTGGTAGAATTTTTTCTTCAGCTTGAAAAGTTTCTGTTACGATTAATGCTGTCGTATCAACAGATTGAGTTTGTTGAGAAGTTTCATTCGTAGCTGTATCTTTGTAAGATATAGACCCTAGGTCTTGAGGTTCTGAACTACCAGGCAAAATTTCTTCATCATTTTTTTTTGTTTTTTTACTAATTTTTTTATTTGTATCTCCACTTAATGCTACTGCCTCTAAATCTTGAAATCTAATTTGATTATCGGCCTGAACTTTTGATAATCTGCTTGATAATTTATCTAATTTAAAATTAATTTCTTCAAACTTATTTGTTAACTGTTGAAATTGATTTTCAATTTCAGAAAGTTTTAATAAATGTCTTGTCAAAACATCCTCAGAATTGTTATTCATAGTAGAACTAAAATTATTATTTTCTCCATTTAATTGAATAGAGCCAGAGTAAACAGCTTTTTCTAAAGTTTTAATATCATTTTGTAGCTGATCTAAAACTTCTTTAATATCATGATTGTCTGCGAAAGAATTTAAAAATGAGAATGAACTTATTAATACAAACAAATTTAAAATTAAAATCTTAGGTATGATTTTCATTACTGAGTTTATGATTAAAATAATGGCAAAAAAAAGACCCTCAAATAATTAAGTATTTAAGGGTCTTTAAATTTTAAAATTAATTTGCTTTAACTGTAACTGATCTTCTATTTTTTGACCAAGCTAAAGGATTTGATCCAGAGTCTACTGGTCTTTCTTTACCATAACTTAACACTGAAATTCTGTCAGATGAAATTCCGTAAGTCATTAAATAATCTTTAGCTGCATTAGCTCGTCTTTCACCTAAAGCTAAATTGTATTCTCTTGTTCCTCTTTCATCAGCATGTCCTTCTAAAACGATAGTTATTTTAGAATTTTTTCTTAACCAAGCAGCTTGCTTTCTTAATGTTTCTCTTGAAGCTGTAGTTAAAACTGACTCGTTAGTTGCAAAGAAGACTCTGTCAGGTACACCAGAAGCTAAATATTCAACTGTGTCTGTTCCAGTATAAACATCACCTTGCATTTGCCCTGCTTTTTGAGAAGTAGCACAAGCAGAAAGTGCTAAACAAGCAACGGTTATTAGAAAAGCGTTTTTTAGAATTTTGTTTAATTTCATTATTGCTCCTTGATCAATATTTCTTATACTTAACTTTTTCACAACTAGATAGATGTTTCAAGTTAAAAAATCAAGATAATAGTGTTTAATTACTTAATAAAGATGACCATGATGGGTCTGAAGCATCAGTTGGAGTGTTTACAAGCCTTTCATTATAACCTGTCAAATCAATAGACCATAATTTTGCAGAAAAACCCTCTCCTTTTTGATCAGTTTTTGTTTCTCTATAAAAAATTAAAACTCTTCCATTAGGAGACCATGATGGTGCCTCTTGATAAAAATTTTCAGTTAGCAGTCTCTCTCCACTCCCATCTGTTCTCATTACACCAATATAAAATTTTCCTTTATGGAGTTTAGTAAATGCTATCAAGTCACCTCTTGGAGACCAAACAGGGGTACCATACAGTCCTCTTCCAAAAGAAATTCTTTTTACATTTGTACCATTACTTTTCATAATATAAATTTGTTGATATCCACTTCTATCTGAATTGAAACAAATGTATTTACCATCAGGAGAATATGATGGAGAAGTGTCTATAGAAGGATGATTTGTTATTTTTTCAACTATTCTGTTTTCTAAGTCCATTGTATATATGTCTGAATTTCCATCTTTAGCAAAACTCATAATTATTTTTTTTCCGTCTGGAGAAAATCTAGGAGCAAATGTCATTCCTGGAAAGTCTCCAACCACTTCTTGCATTCCCGTTTCTATATCTAAAAGATATACTCTTGGTAAATTTCTAAAATAAGATAGGTAAGTCACCATTTGACTAGTGGGATTAAATCTTGGTGTCAAAACTAATTCATTACCTAAAGTTAAAAATTTGTTATTTGCGCCGTCTTGATCCATTATTGCTAATTTTTTTATTCTTCTCGTTTTTGGACCTTCCTCAGCAACATAAATTATTCTAGTATCAAAATAACCCCTTTCTCCTGTTAATCTTTCATAAACTTTATCAGTGATTATATGACCAACTCTTCTCCAATTATTTGGTACAGTGGTAAAGGCTAATGCCATCATTTCTTTTCCAGCAAGGACATCCCACAATCTGAACTCAACTCTTAGTTTTTCGTCAACAAAATTTACTTTACCAGTAATTAACGCCTGAGCTTTTATTAAATTCCAATCCTCAAATCTTGGTTTTAAGTTTGCGATGTCAGGTGCTTGAAGAAATGCATCTTTATTAAGTGGATTAAAAAGACCAGAAGTTTTTAAATTATTCTCTACAATTAAAGAAATTTCTGACCCTATATTTTTTTTTTTCAAAACCTTTTCGAAGCTTTTTCTGGAATTTTCATCTATTGATAATGGTGAAACTGCTATAGGTAATGGATTTAAATTACCTCTGGTAATATCTACTTCAATTAAAGCAAAAGCTTTAAATGGAAGTAGAACAAATGATATTATTAAAAAAATTCTAAACATAAAAATATATTACCCTTCTAACATCTCTCTTGCATCAAAATTTAATTGTAATTCTTTCCATCTTTCATAGCCAGTAGTGGGTACCCTGAGTGGTTGGCATAATTTTACAGCTCTTAATGCGCTTTCGGCTAAAACTTTGTAAAATCCTTGACCAGGCTTATTCATTCTAGCATGATCTAAAATTTCAGACTGCAAGACAGTACCATCTGGATTTAATTGAAGTTTAATTCTTACTAATAAATTTTCATTATAAGGTAACCCCAGCGGTATACTCCAGCATCCAAAAATTTGCGCTTTTAATGCATCTTCCTCACTTAATGATAAACCAGAGAGATCAATATTTTTGTCTTGATCTTGAGTAATTTGGTCAGTTTTGTTTTTTGTTTCTGCAGTTTCAACTTTTGATTTGTCAATTAATGCTGCAATATTATTAGGGTCGAACAATTCATCTTTTTCAAATTCTGAGACTTGCTTTACTTCATTATCAATTTTTTCAGGATTTTGCTTGTCCTCTTTGATTTTCTCTACTTTTTTAACTTTGTCATCTGGCATTGGAACTGAATCTGGTTTTATTTTTTTTACTTTTTTTGGTGGAGCTTGTTCTGATACAAGTTTTTTTTCTTTTTCCTTAATTTTTTCAATTATTTTCTTTGCTTTAGGTGCAAATGGAATGTTTGTCTTATCTGTAATTTGTATTAATTCAACTGAGACTATTGGGGGAAGATCAATTGGTTTTTTTGCTAAAAATGGCAAGCTCATTGCTGTAATCATAATTAAGATTATGTGAAACGCAGAAGAGATTAGTAAACTTCTATTCACCTCTATTTGTTACCTTTCTTTGTATGGCTCTGATATAAGTGCAACTTTAGTAAAACCAGAACCTGATAAAAGACCCATAATTTCTAACACTCTTCCATAATTAATTGTTTTGTCGCCCCTAACATAAATTCTAGTGTCTGTTCTATTTTTTGAAACAGCTAAAACTTTAGCAATAATTTTTTCGTACTCAACTTTTGACTCTTGTATAAAAATCTCTCCTTTTGAGTTAATAGATAAAGTGAGTGGTTCTGCTTCCTCTGGAAGTGAGTCTGCTGAACTCTCAGGAAGATCCACTTGTACACCAACAGTTAATAATGGTGCTGTAACCATAAATATAATTAAAAGAACTAACATCACATCAACAAATGGTGTAACATTAATTTCGCTCATTGGCTCCTTAGACGAACGATTAAATTTAAATGCCATTTTAAATTATAGTTAAAAATCTTTTTGAAAAATTTTCTAATTTCTTAGAATATAAAATTGAGTCGTTATTAAATTTGTTATATGCAATAACAGCTGGAATAGCTGCCAATAATCCTAATGCAGTAGCAAATAGTGCTTCCGCAATACCTGGCGCAACAATAGCTAAGCTTGTGTTTCTTGAAATTGCAATAGATTGAAACGAGTTCATTATTCCCCATACTGTTCCGAACAAACCAATAAAGGGTGCTGTCGAACCAACTGTTGCTAAAAAAGTATAACCTTTACTAATTTTAGACATTTGTTTTTCAATTCCTGTTTCTAACATTGTTGTCATTCTCTCGTGTAAATCACTTTTCGATTTTCTTTTTAATAAATTTTGCATAGCGTCTTTAAAAACTAATGCCATCGGATCTTCTGTATTTGCAGGAAGATTGTTATAAAAAGATTCTGCAGATTTTGAATTCCAAAACTTGGTCTCAAATTCCTCAGTAGATTGATTTATTTTTTTAAATAATCGAAATTTATCTATTATAACAGCCCAAGAGTAAATTGAACAAGCAACCAATATAATTATTACAGATTTGACTATTATGTCAGCACGAACAAATAAACTTAATAAAGAAAAATCAGTGTTAGATGCTAAACCTACAGCTTGAGATGATATATCAGCTTCCATAATGCCTTCTCACACTTAATTGTGTCATGAATTTGTCTTTAATTTATTTGATTATTCCTCAATTTTATAAGTTTCGTAATAAAAACTAGCAATTAATATTGCATCTGCTTTGTTTGAGTCCTTTTTTTTAGAGAGTTGAGACGAAAAGTATGGGAACATCTCTATTGCCTTTGTCCTGCTCGCATCCTTTTCTGAGTTTATTAAACCAAAATATTTTTTCCACTTAGCTGGTCTAACAAAATACATTGGCAATTGCATTGCAGAACATATTCCTTTCAAAATACCAAAAGATTGACCAAAGTTAAACATACTAGTAACTCCTTGTCCCGGCATAGCAGATACTTGCTCAATTATTACTCTAATTTCTTGCTTATCAGTATTATGAATTTTTTCTAAAATTTCATTATAAATCTGTGAACCATTAACTTGTCTTTTGTTTTTTTTTCCTTCTGCCATAGTAGGCATTTCAACAACCTCTAGAATTTTTCCATTTTGCATAAAACAAATCGATCCAGATATGCCAGGGTCTATTCCTATTATTAACATAATCTATTTTACAAATTCAGCATTTGAATAAATATTTTGAACATCGTCATCCCCTTCTAATGTTTCAAAAAAATTTATCAAATCCTCATTTTTTTCCTTACTTATCGTAACACTATTTAAAGGCAACCACTCAATTTCAGTTGATATAAAATTATTAATATTTTTTTCTAGTTCTTTTTTTACATTATAAATTTCATTCACTGAGCATTGAATCTCATGAAATTCATCATTTGTTTTGCATTCATCTGCACCTGCTTCAATAGCTAACTCAAAAATACGATCATTATTTACCTCTTTTTTATCAATTTTTATTATTCCCTTTTGGTTAAAGTTGTGAGATGCAGAACCTTGTGTCCCAAGACTTCCACCAGCTTTTTGAAAAATAGTTCTTATATTTGATGCAGTTCTATTTTTATTATCAGTTAGTGTTTCTACTATCACTGCTACTTTTTCAGGGCCAAAACCCTCGTATCTTAAATTTTCAAAATTTAGCTCTGTATTGATTGATGATTTATCAATAGCTCTCTCAATATTATCTTTGGGCATGTTTGCTGATCTGGCTGCTTGAATTGCAGATCTTAATCTTGGATTCATTGATGGGTCCTTGTCACCAAGTTTTGCAGCTACCGTAATTTCTTTAGATAGTTTTGAAAATATTTTTGATCTTTGTTTATCAGCTTTACCCTTTTTATGTTTAATTCCCGCCCAATGTGAGTGTCCTGCCATAAATTAATTAAATATTTTTTAACTGACCACCAAAAATATAGCTCTCTATTTTATTAGCTAAACCAGTTTCTATATTACAATCAACAATAACACCACTTAAAGTAGCGTCACCTTTTGCTGGAAAATGTTTAATAGAATCTTTCTTCATGAATCTTTTTAAAGAATTTTCTTTATTCATACCTATAACAGAATCATAGTCTCCGCACATTCCAGCATCTGTTTGATAAGCAGTGCCATTTTTTAAAACTCTAGCATCATTGGTTGGAATATGAGTATGAGTTCCAACTACAAGGGTAGCCTTACCATCAAAAAAATGTCCTATTGCATTTTTTTCACTAGTGATCTCACCGTGAAAATCTACAATTAAAAAATCATAATCTTCCTTCAATTTATACTTTTCTAAAAAAATTTTTGAAGTTTCAAAAACATCTTCACATTTCTTCATGAAAACATTTCCCATTAAATTCAAAACACCTATTTTTACATTTTTTTTTGATGTGTAAATCTCAAAACCTTTTCCTGGGGCTGGTTCAAATAAATTTTTTGGTCTAAGTAATCGATTTTCTTTATCAATAAATTTCATGATATCTTTTTGATCCCATACATGATTACCTGTTGTAATTACATCAACTCCACATTTAAAAAAATCTTCACAAATTTCTTTGGTTAGACCCACGCCTACTTCAGCTGCATTTTCTCCATTTACAATTACAAAATCAATTTTATTTATTTCTATTTGATTTAAAAGATTGTTCATTATTTTTGAACAGCCTGAAATTCCTACAACATCACCTAAAAATAATATCTTCATCAATTTTTTTTTTCTGTAACTACATAATCTAATTTAACATCAAAGTTATTTGTTTGAATTTTTTTTACTTTTTGAAAAGAGTATGCTAAACCAATTGTCGTTATTTTTTTATTTTTCTTTATTTTTTTTATGTACCTATCGTAAAAACCTCCTCCATAACCAACTCTATTAAATTTTTTATCAAAAGCTACCAAAGGCACTAACAAAACACTTGGGTAAACTACTTTATCCGAGGTAGGTTCTGGAATTCCATATTTATTGATGATTAGTGGATCTTTTGTTGACCAACTAAAAAAATCCATTTGTGAGTCTTTTTTTATCTTTGGTAAAGATATATGATATTTTTGATTTTCAAATTTTTCTAAAATTTTAATTGCATCAACTTCATAATTATATGGGTAATAACCACCAATAATTTTGTGGACATTTTTAGTTTTTTTCAAAATTTTGAATATGATTTGAGGATCAATTTCAAAGTTTTTTAAATTTTTTTCTTTTCTAATTTTAAGTAATTTTTTTCTAATGTCAGATTTATTCACAAGAATTTATTAAGATAGATTTTCTAAGTTCGCTTTTTCAACAAAACTTGAAATTTCATCAGCCGCTTCATCAATTAATTTTTCATAACTTTTTTGATTCATTTCAATTTCATTTTTTAATTTTTGGTGGTTCTCATTCAATTCATTGATTTCAAGCTCTTTTTTATCACGATACTCATAAATTAGAGATTTTAATTCTTTAAATTTATTTGAGAGGTTTTTTAATTCCTCTTTTTTTTGATCTACTTTTTTTTTAGTCTCATAATATTCATCCATTACTTTTACAGCAGTTATTAATAAAAGTTTATTTTCACCAAGATTTCCAAGATCATTTTTCAAATTATTGAATTTTTGATTTATTTGAATTAACAATTCCTCTAAATGTTCCTCTTGTCCATCCTCACAAGAAAGTAAGAACTCTTTACCATTAAATTTAATACTTACGTTTGCCATTTATCTAACTCATCTAATAAACTATCTGTTTCTTGATTTAATTCATCAATTTTTTCTGTAAACTCTCTTTGTTTTTTTTGCTCATTTTTTTCTTGATTTTCAAATTCATCTAATTTTTCACTTAAATTATTATAATCATTAACTAAACTTTTATATTTTTCTTCTAATTCCTGCTTTTCAATTTCTAATTGATTTTTTTTAGCACTCAAATCTTCAATATTTTTTTTTATATCTGGATTTTGAAGATTTAAATTTTTTAATTTTGTTAACGCCAAATTTAGTTTTTTTTCTTTTTCGATCACAGAATTCATATATATATAATTATATTATTAAATAGAATCTTCTTAGTCTAGACAGGATAATTTTTTGAGCAAACAATATAAAGAATTAGCTAATTGTATTAGATTTTTATCTATAGATGCTGTCCAAAAAGCTAATTCTGGACATCCTGGTATGCCAATGGGTATGGCTGATGTGGCTACAGTTCTTTTTAAAGATTTTTTAAATTTTAATCCAAAAAATCCAAGTTGGACTAATAGAGATAGATTTGTTCTTTCTGCTGGCCATGGATCTATGCTGCTTTACTCTCTTTTATATCTCACAGGTTATAAGAGTGTTTCTTTGAGTGATATAAAAAATTTCAGACAATTAGATTCAATTTGTGCTGGCCACCCAGAATATCATCCCAATACAGGCATAGAAACTACCACTGGCCCTTTAGGTCAAGGAATATCAAATGCAGTTGGCTTTGCTATTTCAGAAGAAATTTTAAAAAAAAAATTTGGTAAAAATAAGATTGACCATAAGACTTATGTTCTTGCAGGAGATGGTTGTTTGATGGAAGGAATAAGCCATGAAGCTTTGAGTCTTGCTGGCCATCTTAAACTAAAAAATCTAATTTTACTTTTTGATAATAATTCAATATCCATTGATGGTCCTACCAGTCTCACAGTTTCAGATGATCATGAAAAAAGATTTAAAAGTTATGGTTGGGATTACTTGAAGATTAACGGACATAATTATAAAGAAATTTCGAAAGCTTTTAAAAAAGCTCAAAAATCAAAAAAACCTATAGCTATTTCATGTAAAACAACTATTGGTTATGGTTCTCCAAATAAAAGTGGCAAAGCATCATCTCATGGAAGTCCCTTGGGTGAAGATGAAATTAAGTTGGTGAGAAAAAAATTAAATTGGAAATATGAACCTTTTCATATTCCAAATAACTTATTAGACGAATGGAAAAAGATAGGTGAATTAGCTTCAAAAAAAGCTAAAAGACATGAAAGTAAATTTAAAAAAATTAATACAAATAATAAAATTCCATCTTCATTGAATAGTTCAATTGAAAAAATCAAGAATAATTATTTAGAAAACCCAAAGCCGCTAGCAACTAGGAAGTCTTCAGAAATGTTTTTGGATATAATTTCGAAATTACCAAATCTTATTGGAGGTTCTGCTGACTTAGCTGGTTCAAATAATACAAAAACAAAAAATCATAAAATGATAAAGTCAGGTGATTTTTCAGGTAACTATATTCATTATGGAGTAAGAGAACACGCTATGTGTGGAATAATGAATGGAATTTCTTTGCATGGTGATTTAATTCCTTATGGAGGTACATTTTTAATATTTAGTGACTACTGCAAACCATCTATCAGATTAGCTGCTATGATGAAACAAAGAGTAATATATGTTTTTACACACGACTCTATTGGATTAGGAGAAGATGGCCCTACTCACCAACCAATTGAACAATTAACAAGTTTAAGATCAATTCCAAATTTAAATGTATTTAGACCAGCAGATTTAACTGAAACTTTTGAATGCTGGCAGTTAGCTATTGAAAATAAAGATACACCAAGTGTAATTGCTTTATCAAGACAAGGAATTAATCCTGTTAGGGTCAAAAATTCTTCAACAAATCAATCCTCTGTTGGTGCTTATGAAATTTTAAGATCAGGAAATGATATAAATTTGACAATATTATCATCTGGGTCTGAAACTAGTTTGGCATGTGATATTTGTCATAAATTAGCCACAGAGAGTATTTACTCCAAAGTAATATCCGTGCCATGTCAGGAATTATTTGATCAACAAAGTGAAGACTATAAGAATAAAATTTTAAGAGAAACAAAACTAGTAGTCTCATTAGAGGCGTCAGAAACAAATTATTGGAAAAAATATACTGGTACTAATGGATTAAATTTTGGAATTAATGATTTTGGAAAAAGTGCACCATATAAAGAAATTTATAATCACTTTGACTTAAGTTCAGAGAGTATAATTAAAAGAATAAAAGAAAAATTATGAAAATAAAAGTTGGTATTAATGGCATGGGTAGAATTGGAAGAATGATAGTCAGAGCTATTATTGAAAATAATAATCAAAATATAGAAATAAAACATATCAACAATCGGACAAATTCAGAAACATGCTCTGCTCTTTTAAAATATGACTCTATTCATGGGAAATTTAGTGCTGAAATAGGTTTTGATAAAGATCATTTAATTATTAACAAAAAAAAAATTTCATTTGGTCAAGAAACCGATTTAAGTAATATTAATTGGAAGAAGTTTGATGTTGATTATGTTTTTGAATGTACTGGAAAATTTAATTCTAAAGATAAATTGTTGCCTCATTTAGATAATGGAGCGAAAAAAGTAATTGTTTCTGCGCCATGTAAAGGTGCTGACAAAACTATTGTGTTTGGTGTAAATGAAACAGAGTTAAAAAAAAATGATAATATTATTTCTGCTGCGTCATGCACCACGAATTGTCTTGCCCCTGTTGCTAATGTTTTAAATGAAAATTTTCAAATTCAAAAAGGATTTATGACAACAATTCACGCATTTACTAGTGATCAAAGAATATTAGATAACTCACACAAAGATCCACGAAGAGCTAGATCTGCTAGTCAGTCTATAGTTCCAACATCAACAGGTGCATCAAAAGCAATTGGTGAAATTATACCTGCTCTTAAAGGTAAACTAGAAGGCGTGGCAATGAGGGTGCCTACACCAAATGTTTCCTTAATTGAATTAGTTTTTTGTACTAAAAAAGATTTAAGTGTTGAGAAAATTAATTCTGTATTTCAGAATTTTTGTAAAAAACAAAAAAATAACGTTATTGAAATTACACAAGAAAAACTTGTTTCAATTGATTTTAATCATAACCCAGCATCATCAATTGTTGATGCATCTTTAACAAATGTTGTTGGTAAAAATATGGGTAAAATTTCTGTTTGGTATGATAATGAATGGGGTTTTTCAAACAGAATGTGTGATATAGCAGAACACCTTCATAAAATTTCTTAATGAAAAATATAAAAGATCAAGTGGATCTTAGTAATAAAAAGATATTGTTGAGGTTAGATTTAAATGTTCCTCTTAAAAATGGGATAATTACTGACCAAACTAGGATTGATAAAATATTACCAATAATTGATTTTTTACTAAAAAAAAAATCTAAAATTATAGTTGTTTCTCACGTAGGAAGACCTAAAGGAAAAATTAAAAAAGATCTCTCCCTTAAACCAATTTGTGAAAATTTAGAGAAAAAAATAAATCAAAAAATCAAATTAATTGAAAAGGATATATTTAAATTAAAAAAAGATGATTTATTTTCAGATTTTAAAGAACAAATAGTTTTTTTAGAAAATATTAGATTTTATGAAGAAGAAGAAAAAAATGATCTAAATTTTTCTAAACATTTAGCAAAATTTGCGGATTTATTCGTAAATGATGCATTTTCTTGTTCTCATAGAGCTCATGCTTCTGTCAGCAAAATCACTGAGTTTCTTCCATCATTTGCAGGACTACAATTAGAAACAGAAATTAACGCTTTAAAAAAAGTTACAAGTGAAATTAAAAATCCAATCTCTTGTATAATTGGAGGTTCAAAAATCTCTACCAAAATTGGAATGATTAAAAATTTAATACCAAAATTTGATAATATTATAATTGTTGGAGGAATGGCTAATAATATTTTGAGTTTTAAAGGCAACCAAATAGGAAAATCAATCAAAGAAGATAATTGTGAATCAATTATTGATGATATTTTTAAGACCGCACAAAATCATTCATGCTCAATTATTTTTCCAGAAGATGTAATGGTAGGAAAAAGTATGGAAGATAAAGCTCAAATTAAAGAATTAGACGAATTAAAAAATGACGATTTTATTTTAGATATTGGACCAAAAACTATTAATAAAATTAAAGATATTATCGAAAATAGTAAAACAGTTTTGTGGAATGGCCCAGCAGGTTATTTTGAAAACCCAAATTTTGCTATTGGCAGCCATGAAATTGCAAAAATGATTATTCAAAAAAACAAAAAAAACTTAATTTATTCTGTTGCAGGAGGTGGAGATACAATCGCACTTTTAAATCAAATGAATGCAATAAATGATTTTAATTTTGTTTCAACTGCAGGTGGAGCATTTTTAGAATATCTTGAAGGTAAAGAACTTCCTGGTATAAAAGCTTTAAATTAATATGTCTGAATTAAAAAATATAGCACTTCAAATTTTAAATAATGGAAAAGGAATTTTAGCTGCCGATGAAAGCACAGGTACAATGACAAAAAGATTGGAAGGTGTAAATGTGCCATCCAATTCAGAGAATAGATTATTGTTTAGAGAAACTCTTTTCAGCTCTTCTAGTATGTCTGATTGTATAGGTGGCGTAATTTTATACGATGAAACAATTAAACAAGTATCCTCAAAAAAAATTACAATTCCTGATTTAATCTCAAAATCAGGAGCTCATCCAGGTATAAAAGTTGATACTGGTGCAAAAATTTTAGCTGGTTCCCCAAATGAAAAAATTACTGAAGGATTGGATGGATTAAGAGAGAGATTAAAAGAATATTATAAACTTGGTGCGAAATTTACGAAATGGAGAGGCGTATATAATATATCAAAAGACTATCCTAGTAAATTATCAGTACAATCTAATGCACATGCCTTAGCTAGATACTCTGCATTAGTTCAAGAAAACAATATGGTTCCAATCGTTGAACCTGAAGTATTAATGGATGGCGATCATTCTGCAAAAGATTGCTATCAAAAAACTTCGGAGGTAATTAAAAGATGTTTTGACGAGCTTATTTTGCATAAGGTTGATTTAAAAGGAATTATATTAAAACCGAATATGATTTTAGCTGGAAATAAATCTAATGAAAAGATCTCTAATGAAGAGGTTGCAAAATTAACCTTAGAATGCTTAAAAAATTCAGTGCCTACAGAGGTTCCGGGTATCGCCTTTTTATCTGGAGGACAGTCAGAAATAGAGGCGACAGAAAACCTAAATTTAATTAATAAAAACAACAATACTAATTTTATAATGAGTTATTCATATGGAAGAGCTTTACAGCAAAGCGCACTAAAATTTTGGTCAAAAAATATTCGGGATTTAGAGGGTACTCAAAAGATATTTAATCATCGGGCAAAAATGAATACATTAGCAGCTCAAGGAAAATGGTCCAAAGAAATTGAGAATTAATAAAAAAAAGTTTATTTATTTAATCTCCCCCAATAAAATTAGAAATTCTATATTTAATGAATTAATAGAAATATTAAAACTTGGAAAAGTTAGTTTTTTTCAACTAAGACTCAAAAACTCAAATTTTAAAGATAAGCTGATAATTGGTAGAAAAATTCAAAGGATTTGTAAAAAATACAAAACAAAATTTATAATTAATGATGATGTGGCTCTTGCCAAAAAACTTAATGCCGATGGTTGTCATTTGGGTCAAAATGACATGAGGTTAATTCATGCTAGAAAAATTATTAAAAAAAAAATAATTGGAATAACATGTCATAACTCAATTCATTTAGCAAAGTTAGCAATTAAAGATAAAGCAGATTATATAGCTTTTGGCGCTTTTTTTGCTACGAAAACCAAAAAGATTAAGTTTAAAGCTAATTTAAATTTGCTTAAAAAGATAACAAAAATAACAAAAACTCCCATTGTTGCTATAGGGGGAATAAATTCTGGGAATTATAAAAAACTTTTATTGAATAAAGCTAACTTTTTAGCTATCTCAGGCTACATTTGGAACAATAATAAACTTAAACCAACAGAGGCAATTAAAAAATTAAAATGAAAATAAATGCAGGAGAAATCAGAGTTGGTATGCTGTTAGAATACAAAAATGATTTATGGCAAGTACTTAAAACTCAACATGTAAAACCTGGAAAAGGCGGTGCATTTGCTCAAGTTGAAATGAAAAGTTTAAATAAAAATACAAAATTAAATGAAAGATTTAGATCGAGTGAAACTGTTGAAAAAGCATCTTTAGATGAAACAAACTACAATTTTTTATATGAAGATGAGAGTAATTACTTCTTTATGGAACCAAAATCTTTTGAACAAATACAAATAAAAAAAAGTATAATTGGTGAAAAAGGTAAGTTGTTAACTGAAAATCTTGAAGTATCTGTCAGTTTTTATAATGAGTCTCCAATTTCGGTTGATTTACCAAATCAAGTAACATGTAAAATTGAGACAACTGATGCCGCTTTAAAAGGTCAAACAGTTTCATCATCTTATAAACCAGCAGTTCTAAATAATGGTTTAAATATCCAAGTACCTCCATTTATTGAAGCTGGGGATGAAGTCATAGTTGATACTAGAAATCTAGAGTATATTAAAAAAATTTAGTTTTATGAATTCAATTTCTGCAAACTTAAATATCATGATCAAAGCAAGCGAAAAAGCTTCTAAAGTATTAATAAGAGATTTTGGAGAAATAGAAAAACTGCAAGTTTCAAAAAAGGGCCCAACTGATTTTGTAACCAATGCTGACATAAAAGCTGAAAAAATTATTATTGAGGAGCTTAAAAAAGCTAAACCAAATTATTCAATTTTAAGTGAGGAAAACGGTGAAGAAAATAATAAAGATAAAGATAATACTTGGATAATAGATCCAATTGATGGAACTGTAAATTTTTTACATGGAGTGCCTCATTTTGCTATTTCAATTGCTTTACGGTCAAAAAATGAGATCGTATCAGGTCTAGTTTTTGATCCGATTAAAAATGAAATGTTTTATGCAGAAAAAAACAATGGAGCTTATTTTAATAATCACAGAATTAGAGTTTCTAAAAAAAATCAAATTAATGATTGCTTGTTTGTAACTGGAGGAAAGATTAAAGATGAACCTGATCTACCGTATAGAAAATCAGGATGTGCTGCATTGGATATGGCTTACGTAGCTTCAGGGAGATATGATGGCTATTTTCAACACGATTTAAATCTTTGGGATATTGCAGCTGGTATTATATTGGTTAATGAAGCTGGTGGGATTACTAATGAATTAGATCTATCAGTTAATAAAAATTTAAAAATTATTGCCTCTAGTGCTGATATTAATACAAAATTACTTGAAAAATTAAGTAACTTTTAATTGTTTTAGAAAATTCTTTTGTTATAAGTTTCGTCATGAAAAAAAATATTCACCCTAACTATCACAATATAAAAGTTGAAATGACTGATGGCACTCAATTTGAGACTAAATCAACTTGGGGCAAAGAAGGAGAAATATTAAAACTAGAAATTGATCCTAAGTCTCATTCAGCATGGACTGGTGGTAAACAAAAATTAATGGACAAAGGTAGAATAAGTAAATTTAATAAAAAATTTCAAAATTTTAAATCAGATAAGAAAAATTAAATGTCAAATGCACCACTTATGCCAATGGCAACTGCTGTTTGGCTTGTAGAAAATACAACATTAACCTTCAAACAAATTGCAGACTTTTGCAAGTTACATGAGGTAGAGGTTCAAGGCATCGCTGATGGCGAAGTTGCGAAAGGTATTAAAGCTTATAATCCAATAATCTCTGGTCAACTTTCAAGAGAAGAAATTGAATTGTCCTCTAACGATGGCAACAGACCCTTACAAATTAAAAGCACAGATATAGAAATATCCAATGCTGAAAAAAAAATTAAAAAGTATGTTCCGCTATCAAAAAGGCAAGATAAACCCGACTCTGCACTTTGGTTACTTAGACAACATAATATTTTAAAAGACTCACAAATTGCAAAACTAGTTGGAATAACAAAAAATTCTGTAACATCAATAAGAAACAAAAGCTATTGGAATTATAACAACTTAAATCCAAAAGATCCCGTCGCATTAAACCTATTTTCACAAAAAGACTTAATAGAAGCCATTGAAAAAGCAGAAAGAAGAATTAAAAGAGAAAAGAAAGAAAAAGAAAAACAACAAAAGTCCATACAAGCTAACAATTAAATGAATAGACATAAAAATATAAAAGTGTTAATTACTCATTTTTTCGGAGGTAGTTATTAAAATAGAAGTTAAAGATAATAATGTAGAGCAAGCTCTTAGAGTTTTGAAAAGAAAACTTCAAAGGGATGGTTTTTTTAAAGTTATAAAATTAAAAAATACATATGAAAAACCATCAGAAAAGAAAAAAAGAATTCTTCAAGAAAACATTAAGAGAGTAAAAAAAATTAACAAACTTAAAAATAGAATTTAAGTATACCGCGGGGTGGAGCAGTCTGGTAGCTCGTCAGGCTCATAACCTGAAGGTCGGCGGTTCAAATCCGTCCCCCGCAACCAATTTAAATTAAATTTTGAATTTTGATTTTTTACTATCAACTAAAAAAGCTTTAACAGTCTCTTTGGTCAATTGATTAAAAGATTTTCCAAATTTTTCAATTTTTTCAATAATCGAAGGTGGTATAGTAATTATATGACAGCCCAACTGTTTAGCTTGAATATAATTATAAGGCTCTCTCACACTAGCCCATAAAATTTCTACATTCTTAAACTTTTTTGCCATTCTTATACTTTTTACGAATTCTGGAACTGGATCTTTTCCAGTATCACCTGCTCTACCTGCAAAAATAGAGATAATTACTTTTGTTTTTTTATTTATATTTTTGAGTATCTTTTTTGTTTGATTAGCCGAGTAGACAGCTGTGATATTTAATTTAATATTTTGGGTGTTAAGCTCTTTAATGACTCTACCAGTAAATTTATTTTTTGAATTTACAATTGGTACTTTTACATAAATATTTTTACCCCAGCTATTAATTTGAACTCCCTGATCAATCATTGATTTATTGTTGTCAGCAAATACTTCAAATGAAATGGGTTTTTTTTTACAAGCTTTAAGTATTTGTTTTGAGTAAGACTTATAGTGTTTTGCACCCGCTTTTCTCATTAAACTCGGATTGGTAGTAAAACCTTTTACTATTTTTTTTTTACTAAATATTTTGATAAGTTTTAAATCTGCTATATCGCAGAAAATTTTTATACTCATTTATTTTATAAATTTTTGGTTATGTCCTCTGTCATTTTTTTAGCATCAGCAAATAACATTAATGTGTTTTCCTTATAAAACAGATCGTTATCTATCCCGGCATATCCAGGTGAAAGACTTCTTTTTACAAATAATACTGATTTACATTTTTCTACATCTAATACAGGCATTCCATATATTGGGCTTTGAGGATCAGTTTTTGCAACTGGATTGGTCACATCGTTTGCTCCTATCACAAAAGCAACATCTGCGTTCGCAAAATCGTTATTAATTTCTTCTAATTCAAATACCTCATCATAAGGTACATTAGCTTCAGCTAATAATACGTTCATATGACCAGGCATTCTTCCTGCAACAGGATGAATAGCATAAGATACTTTAATGTCATTTTTTTTTAAAGTGTCCACCATTTCCCTAAGGGCATGTTGGGCTTGTGCAACAGCCATACCATATCCTGGAACAATTATTACAGATGAAGCATTTTTCATTAAAAAAGCTGCATCATCAGCATTTCCACTTTTAACAGGTCTCTGTTCTTTAGATGATGTATTTGACACACCATCGGTTGCTCCAAAACCACCTAAAATTACATTGAAAAAAGAACGATTCATTCCCTTACACATTATATAAGATAATATTGCACCTGAAGAACCAACTAATGCTCCTGTAATAATTAATGCTGTGTTTTCCAAAGTAAAACCAATACCTGCTGCCGCCCACCCTGAATAAGAATTAAGCATCGAAATTACTACTGGCATATCAGCGCCACCAATTGGAATTATTAGAAGAAAACCAATTAAAAATGAAACAGCCAATAATATCCAAAATAGATTTGATGATTGCGTGGAACATAATAAATAAATTAAGACTATTATTGAAATTAAGATCATAGCATTTAAAGGATGTTGGCCTTTAAACGTAATTGGAGAACCAGACATAATTCCTTGTAATTTTAAAAAAGCAATAATCGAGCCTGAAAATGTTACTGCTCCAACTGCAGCACCAATAGACATTTCAATTAAACTACCAAGTTTAATATTTCCTGGAGTACCAAGGTTAAAAGCTTCAGGATTTAAAAAAGCTGAAATAGCAACAAACACAGCCGCAAGTCCTACCAAACTATGAAACCCAGCCACTAATTCAGGCATAGCTGTCATTGGTATTTTGTAGGCTATAAAAGCTCCAATTGAACCTCCTATTAAAATAAAAACTAAAACAAAAATAAATCCACTTGAAAAATTACCTGTGGACAAAAATGTTACAGTCACAGCTATTATCATTCCTAATATTCCAAATAAATTTCCTTGTCTTGATGTCTCTGGTGATGATAGGCCTCTTAAAGCTAGAATAAATAAAACACCTGAGACTAAGTAAAAAATCGCAGATAAATTTGCAGATATCATTATTTATTCTTTCTCTTTTTTTTATACATAGCCAACATTCTCTGTGTAACTAAAAATCCACCAAAAATATTAATTGCTGCTAAAGCAATAGCTAAGAAACCAAAAATACTTGAGGTATTAAATATGCTTTCAGAATTACCAGACAGACCTGCAATTATTGCACCAACAATAATAACTGATGAAATTGCATTTGTGACGGACATTAATGGTGTATGCAAAGAAGGTGTTACACTCCAAACTACATAATAACCTATAAATATAGATAATATAAATATACTTAATCTGAATATTAAAGGGTCAATTTCCATATTTTTATTTTATTAATGTTTTTTCAATTATTTCGTCTTCTAAGTTTATCTTAATTTTCTTGTTTTCCTTGTCGAATAAATTTTCAACAAAATTAAACATATTTTTTGCGTATAAGCTAGATGCAGATACTGGTAACTTATTCAAAATATTAGTTTCACCCATAATTTTAACTCCATTTTTTTCAATAATGTTATCAACTTCTGTGAAAGCGGTATTTCCACCTTGAATAGCAGCTAGATCATATATTACAGAACCGGGTTGCATGTTTTGAATCATGTTTTCTTTAATTATAACTGGTGCTTTTTTACCAGGTATTAATGCTGTACAAATTACAATATCAATCTTTCTTAATGTCTCACTTAAAAGGTTTTCTTGTTTCTTTTTAAAATCTTCTGAAGCTTCTTTTGCATAACCGCCTTCAGTCTCTAAATTTTCTGCACCCTCAACTGTTAAAAATTTTCCACCTAAACTTTCAACTTGTTCCTTTGAAGCCATTCTTACATCTGTTGCAAAAACTATTGCCCCCATTCTTTTTGCAGTAGCAATAGCTTGGAGTCCAGCTACACCTGCACCTACTATTAAAACTTTTGCTGCAGGAATTGTTCCAGCAGCTGTCATCATCATTGGTATCGCTTTTTCGAAGTTTGAAAAAGATTCTATCACAGCTTTATATCCAGCTAAATTTGCTTGAGAGGAAAGAATATCCATTGATTGAGCCCGTGTAATTCTAGGAAGTAGCTCTAATGAAAAAACTTTAATTCCTTTTTTTGTTAGGATATCTATTTCTTCCTTATTCTCATAAAAGTTAAGTGCGCCTATGAGCAATTTGTTTTCTTTTAAAAAAGAACTCTTTTCGTTTGTTAGTAAACCTAGTTGAATTATGATATCTGATTTGGTTAATATTTCTTTTTCATCACTAGAAAATTTTACACCGACACTTGAATATTCTTCATCTTTTATACCTAAATGATTTCCATATTTTTCTATTAATAAAACTTCAAAGCCAAGCGATATATATTTCTTTGCAATTTCTGGGGTTACAGCAACCCTTTTTTCATTTTTTTGGTTTTCTAAAACTGATGCTATTATCATTTAAGTAACTTACAATAAGAATATAGCCATTAAAACCAAAACAACTATTACAGCGACAGTTCCCCACAACACAAATTTTGTAAAATTATTCCAGGTATTTTTATGGTTATCGTTATCCATAAAAATATTATTTTTGTCTGGCTTTAAACTTAGGATTAGTTTTATTAATTATGTAAACTCTACCTCTCCTTTTCACCATTTTAGAGTTGAGGTCTCTTTTTTTGATTGATTTAAGTGAGCTTTTTATTTTCATAATTATTTATTTTTAATGCCGGCGACGTCCTACTCTTCCATGTCTTAAGACAAAGTACCATCGGCGCAGAAAGGCTTGACTTCCGAGTTCGGAATGGGATCGGGTATAACCCTTTCGCAAAAACCACCGGCAGAGAACTTATACAGGCAAAATTTATAATGTAAAGACAGATTTAAGCTTAAATTTTTATTATTTTTTAACACTAATTTACATGAAACTTAAAAATTAAATTTTTACCAAATCTTACATATTTTTAATTTGCCCTATATGACCGCTTAACATAAAAATAGTAATAGTTATGATAGTTTTAAAATCCATAGAAAAAAAAGATTACTTTATAAATGAAACAAATATTTTCTATGAAAAAAATACCGAAGAAAGAGTAAAATTTATAAAAAATAATCAATTTTTTTACTCTGAAATATCAAAAATTTTAAAAACCATTATCAATAAATCAGATTTAAATTTTTTTTTTTGTTGCGGAAATTCAAATATCTTAAAAGAAATTGATTCAGATAAAATAGACATGCAAGATATTAACGAAGAAATTCTATCTAGTTTCACGGAAAAATACGAAAAATCGATAGAAAAAGAAATCAACTTTAATCAATATGACAATATAGTAATTGCAGACATTGAACATCAATTAGATCCTTTGAACAATCTTAAAGAATTATCAAAAAAGATTCATGATGATTGTAATATAATTTTAATTTCCAAAAGTCTTTTATGGTCTGGAATTATAAAATTAATCAAAATCTTCCTAAAAGATAAATTTACATCTGATTATAATTACTTGCCTTATAACTACATAAAGAATCTAATTGATGTTAGCAACTTTGAAATTGTTAAAAATGAAAAAGGAATAATTTTACCATTTCAAATACCTTTTTTAACAACTATTTTTAATAGAATTTTTCGTTTACCAATTTTAAACTTCTTTTGCATGATTAATTTTACTGTAATTAAGAAAAAAAAATTTGAAAAAAAAGAAAAAATAGAAAATAAAATTTCAGTAATAATTCCATGTAAAAATGAAGAAAAAAATATTAAAATAATTAAAGACAATTTTTACAACCTGGGTGGAAAAACTGAGTTTCTTTTTGGAGATGATAAATCTACTGATAAAACTCTTGAGGAAATAAATAATATTGAAATTGTAGATAAAAATATAGAAATCAAAACTTACGAGGGGCCTGGAGTGTGTAAGTCTGATAATGTTTACAAAGGAATAGAAAAAGCAAGTGGTGACATAGTTTTAATATATGATGCTGATTGTACTGTTTCATTTAAGGATGTTGAAAAATCACTAAAAGTGTTATCAGAAACTAATGCTGATTTTGTTAATTGTACCAGAATGGTTTTTCCCCAGCAAAAAAACGCAATGAAAAGTTTTAACTTTTTAGGAAATATTTTTTTTGCACAACTATTTAGCCTTTTTTTTAATAAAAAAATTACTGACACCTTATGTGGTACTAAAATATTTTATAAGAAAGATTGGGCTAAATTAAAAAAATCATTCGAAATTTCAAAAATGAAAGATCTATGGGGTGATTTTGATTTGCTGATAAGTGCTTATAAAAATAATTTAAAAATTGTAGAAATACCTGTTTATTATTATGACAGAGTTGAGGGAGAAACTAAAATGACATCTGTTTTTACTAATGGTCTACGTATGTTATTCATAACAATAAGATCTTTTTATAAGCTCAGAATTGATTACTAATTTTTTAATTCTTTAGATAAAAAGAGATAAAGAAATGTATATATTATTATATTAGTCAATAATAAAACCACTTGAAATTTAGTATCACTTATATTTTGTATTGATATAGAGAAAATAATGAAGTTATAAATATTAATTATATTTGCTACTACTATGTTTGCATAAATCTTATTTTTGATTAACTTTTTGTTAAATATAATAAACAATAATTGATGAAGATGTTTTGGATCAGGTAATAATGGGGAGTTTTTCTTCAAAATTTTTTTTCTAATTATTGAAAATAAATTTTCAAATCCTGGATACCATAATAATAAAATTATGAAGTATGGTGTAACAGTGGGGTGATTATTATAAATTAAAATTAATATAAAAGAGTAAACAAATCCCAAAAAATAAGCCCCGTTGTCACCTAGATAAAGAAGATTTAAAAAATTTACCACATAAACAAATGCTAAAAAAAAGCACCAAAATAAAAATAGTTTTGGCTCCAAATTTATATAATTATAAAGTTCTGTCTTATAAATTACATAACTTACTAATAAATAATAACCTAAAACAAGAGTATTTAGTCCATCTAAAAAATTTGATCCATTTACAATTATTAAAATACAGAAAGAAACAAATAAATAGCTAATAAACTTATTCCTAAGTACCTCATCAAAAAACTCTAATCTTGTTGATGTAATTTGTAAATCAAAGAAAATGACAAATACAAAAATTATAGCTGATTGTAAAAGTAAACGTATTTTTGCAGACTTTAAAATTTTTAAGTCCGAAAATAATCCAATTAAAAAAATTGAAATTATGAAAATAAAATACATTAAAAATGTTTTAAAAAAAATAAAGCAGAAGACAGATAACAGAAAAATTCCTCCTGATAATGGAATGGATTTAACTGAGGCTAATTTTTGATGATCATCCCCTGAAAAACTGGGTAAAACATTTTTTTTTATAAAAAAAAGATTAATTAATAAAACTAAAAGTATTGAAGTAGAGAATAATAGATAATCCATATATTTATTTAATTAAAGAATTTAAACTTAATAAAAATAAGTAATACAAAGAAACTGGGATACTCATTCTCATATATTTTCTATAAACTTTATATCCGTCTAAAATTTTTTGATAATTATTTGAAGATAATGAATTATTTGATTTCCTCCAGAATGTTAATGGTTCATTCAAACTAACAAGTTTAGCTCCTTTCTTCAAAATATTTAACCATAATATAAAATCTTCTTTTGTGGTTATGTTTGGAAATGAACTATCCTTTAATAAATTTTTTCTTATCATTACTGTAGACAATCCAACATCACATGAACTTAGTAACTCTTTAAAATTATTAAAATTTCGGCTTTTTCTTAAAGATATCACTTTTTTATTATTATCAACGATATAATAAGATGTATGACTAAAATCTATTTTGTTTTTGACCATGAAATTTATTTGTTTAAACAATTTATCCTCATGCCAATAATCATCACCATCTATAAACGCGATAAAGTCACCTTTAGAATTTTCTATTCCATAATTTCTAGAGTACCCAGCGCCACAATTTTTACTATTAAGTAATATTTTAATATTTTTTTTATCCTTAACTAGTTCTTTTATATATTTGAGATCTGTTTGGTCCTCATCATCAAAAATTACAATTATTTCAAAATTTTTATACGACTGATTTATAATTGAATTTAAAGTTTCACTAATATGTTCTCTTTTTTTATAATAAGGAATGATTATAGATATTAGATCCATATGATTAATTAAGTAATTTTATTATTTTTATAAATTATTTCGTAGCCCTTTCGTAGTAACATTTTATTTTTCGAAATCATTTGAAAATTTTTATTAACTAAAAAAGAATTTAATTGATTTAGACTATAATTCTTTATTAATGATTTGTCGTAATGATACTCAAGTAATAAAACATTTATTTTATTTATATATCCTCCCATTCCTTTTAAAATATTAAACTCATGTCCTTCAGTATCAATTTTGACTAAATCAAAAGTTTTGAATTTATATTTTTTGAATATATCTTTGAACATCATTTTTTTAATCTTTAGATTTTTTTTATAAATTTCTTTTTTGAAGAAAAAAACCCAAATAACAAATCTTTTTATTAAAGTGTAAAAGGAATTTTTATTTATTTTATTTAAAGTGGACATTGCTGATATATAGCCAATCTTTAAGTTGTCTTTACCTCTTTTATCACTTAAGGCAAATTTAAATATTTTAATTTTTTTATGTTTAATGCTTTTAAGAGTTTTATGACAATCTTTATTTGGCTCAAAAGCAAATATATAATTTACTTTAAAGTTTTTTTGAATAACACCTATCATTTCCCCCTTATGAGAGCCAATATCAATATAAACATTAATTTTTTTTTTTAAAATTTTTTTAAAAATAATCAAATTTTTCTTTTGAATAAAATTATCAAGAATGCTCAAAAAATTTATGATAAAAAATTTCATCTTTTTAGGAATAAATAACCATTAATTGAATAACCATCTCTTCTAGTATTTGTGCATGGTGAGGGAGTTGCCCAACAGTACCCGTCTGTTACATATAAATAATTATTATCACCCAATTTAAATTTTTGATAATTTTTTTCTTTTACTGAAAAAAAAGGGAAATTGGTAAATTTATACTGATCTTCTCTATTCAACTCAAAATTAATTCTTGTAAAATTTTTAACATTAAATATTAGTATTGCTAATAAGACCAATATTTTTGTTTTAAAATAAATATTTTTTTTTAATCTTTTTTTTTTAAATTTATCATTGTAAAAAAATAAAAAGACAAAAATAATTAAGAAAGCTAATGGTGTATAACCACCATATCTTAATGAAGGATGTTTAAAAAACCAAACAGATAAAATAAAAATCGCTATTGGGATTAAAATTTTTTTTGTTAATAAAAGTTCTTTAGCAGAGAATTTAATCTCTTTTTTGTAAATAAAATATATTATCAGATTAATAAAAAATATTATTAATATATAGTCAGATACTTTATTAAAAAAATAATTATCTATCCAATTTTGAAACCAATTTAAACCACTAACATAGCTCTCAAAATCATCAACTTGAAAATTTGGAGATGCTCCAGCTTTAGCCCAAACTTCTAACCATAAATCCATTCTTTGAATCTCATTGATACTTAACGACCATAAAAAATTATCTCCAAAACAAGTAAAACTTATGGGATAAATTAAACATCCTGTGTTAATGATATTATGTGAAAAAAATAATCCCACAAAAATAAAGAGCGAGATAAATAACCTTAGGTTAAAATTCTTCCATAAAAAAGGATTTATTTTTAAGAAATATAAAGTGATAGGAATAATCAAAAAATACAAAATAAAGTAAACCTTAAATGAAAAAATAATAAATAACAAAATCAAATTAAAATAGACCTTTTCAATATTTTCTTTATTTAAAATATTTGAAATTAAATTTAAAAATATTACACTTAATAATATCTGACCTGCTAAATCAGTTCCATATTCAGCTAATCGAGTAAATTTTAAATTTACTAATAAAAAAAATATTAAAGACAATAAGAAAATTAGATTTTTTTTATTAATGTTCTTAATTATGTATTGAATTAATACAAAATTGACAAAAGTAAAAATCAAATAATTTGGTAAATTAAATAAATAGTATTTAAATATTGGAATAAATTTTAATGAATTT
The DNA here is from genome assembly GCA_902572005.1 of uncultured Pelagibacteraceae bacterium. Lineage (GTDB taxonomy): Bacteria > Pseudomonadota > Alphaproteobacteria > Pelagibacterales > Pelagibacteraceae > Pelagibacter. The sequence goes on from CACGEC010000006.1 coordinate 32,390, forward strand.
AAAAATAAAATAGAAGAGTGGTGTCTATATCCAAGATTTAACAGACCCATGCCAAAAGTAATTTTGTTTTCAGTTAAAGATAAGGCATACGGCAAATGATAATATGGAAAATCATCATGATTTTTTGATATTATAAAAAAACTTATTGTTAAAATAATTAAAACAAAGAATAATTTTAATTCATTTTTTTCAAAATTTTTTAAATTTAAAAAAAAAAGTAATACTCCTATTAGCAAAATGAAAATATTATGTAATGAATTATGTGAAACAAAAAAAATTGATGAGTAGGATATAATGATTAAAAAGAAAACTCCAATTAATCCAATTTCTCCCAGATTAATTTTTAATTTATTACCAATCACAACATTTTTAAAAAAAATTCCAAAACCAAGATACGAGAGGGAAAAAATAAATACTGATAATATTATTATCGTTATATTTAAAAATTCTGAAAGCATCCGGCTATATTTATATTAAATACTTTTTTTTCCAAGAGATTAAGATTTTTATCCTATGTTTTATATTCATTAAACCTTATATTTAAGATACTTAACAAGGTTGAAACAGATCTCACTAGGAATTGAATAAAGTACAAAAAATTTTTTTTTGGAGCTAAAGGGAACAAGATCAAATAAAAAAACGACTTAAAAAACTCATAAATAAATTTTAAAAAGGTCAACGATATTGCTTTTAATGGGCTGTAAAGTTTTGAGTAAATTATTTTACTTGAGGAACCATATCTAGCATTTCTTTTAATGAACCAAAAAAAATTTGATTTATATTTATCTCTTTTTTCAAAAACTGGGGCATGCTCGTTCCAAATTATACTTGAGCCTCTTAAATATAACTTTAAAAAAAATAATTGATCTGATCCTCCCAAATTTTTAAGTTCTTCATCAAATTGAATTAAATTTTTTTTTATTATTTTTGTATC
>CACGEC010000007.1 GCA_902572005.1 uncultured Pelagibacteraceae bacterium
CCACAAAAAATTGTTGAAGAAAAGGGATTAAAACAACAAAGTGACCCTAAAGCATTAGAGGCTTTGATAGACAAAATTATTAACGATAATAGAGAAAAAGCTGTTGAATATAAACAAGGTAAAGAAAAACTTTTCGGTTTCTTTGTTGGGCAAGCAATGAAAGCCTCTGGTGGTAAAGCCAATCCTCAACTTATAAATGAGATTTTAAAGAAAAAACTTCAGTAGAATGGGTGCAAACCTTGATATTACAGAAAAGTTACAAAATTATATAAATGATTTTGGATTAGCCCTACATCCAGTTCAAAAAGAGATAATTGATTACAATAAAACTTTAGGTGACATCAAAAGAATGCAGATTGACCCCACTCAATGTCATTTTCTTCACCTAATTATTAAAGTTTCAAATATAAAAAATGTTCTTGAAATTGGAACTTTTACTGGCCTTAGTGCTCTCACAATTTCACTAGCTCTACCTGATGATGGAAAATTAATTGCTCTTGATAAAAACGAGGAGACAAACAAAATTGCATCTGATTTTTTTAAAAAAGCAAATCAAGATCATAAAATTCAAACAATAATTAAACCAGCTCTTGAAAGCTTAAAAAAATTAAAAAATAATAAATTTGATATGATTTTTATTGATGCAGATAAAATGAATTATAAGGAATATTATGAAAAATCCTTAGAATTATTAAATAAAGGTGGGTTGATCATTATCGATAATGTTTTGTGGCATGGTGAAGTGGCTGATGAAAAAAAAGATGATAAATTTACTATAAATATTAGAGAATTTAATAAATTTGTATCTGAAGATAAAAGAGTAGAGCAAATCATTATTCCATTAGGTGATGGAATGACTGTTTGTAGGGTTTTATAATGTTTAAAGTTTTTGGTTTTTATAAATTTGTAAAGGTTAAATCTTTAAAAAAAAACAAAGATTTTTTACAGAAGTTCCTTATTTCAAACTATATTAGAGGAACAATAATCATTGCTAAAGAAGGATTAAATGGCACCATTTCTGGTAGCATCAAAGATATTGATAAAACTACTAAAAAACTGAAATCTTTATTCTCATTTAAACAATTTGATAGCAGCAATGAATCTAAGTCTAAATTTCAGCCTTTTCATAAACCTAAAGTTAAGATCAAAAAAGAAATTGTTCCAATGAATTTAACTATAAATTCTAAAGAAAGAAATATGAAAACTCATTTAGATCCAAAAGATTGGAATAAATTAATTAAGAATAAAAATACTCACATAATTGATACTAGAAAACCTTTTGAATATAAGGTTGGAACTTTTAAAAGATCAGTAAATCCAAATGTAAATAACTTCAGAGATTTTCCTAAGTATTTAAATAAGCTCAAGAAAAATAAACCAGTAGCAATGTTTTGTACTGGTGGAATACGTTGCGAAAAAACTTCTGTTTATTTAAAGAACAAAGGATTTAAAAATATCTATCAGTTAAATGGTGGAATTTTAAATTATCTAAATAAAATAAAGAAAAATGAAAGTTTGTGGAAAGGTGAATGTTTTGTATTTGATAATAGAATTAGTCTAAAACATGGATTAAAGTTAGGCTCTTATTCTATGTGTAGTGGATGTAGAATGCCTATATCTTCAAAAGATAAAAGAACAAATAAGTATGAAGAGGGAGTATCTTGCCCAAATTGTTATGATAAATTAACAGAAACTCAAAAATCACGTTTTAGAATGAGACAAAGTCAGATATACAAAGCAAAACAATCTGGAAAAAAACATATATTTCAAAAAGAATTTAAATAAGGATATTTTTGTCTACTTCATACAAGCTTACTAAAGATCCAATATGGTTTTTACTTCGTAAAGTCACAATACCTGCAAGCGTAGGATCTCTTTTTCAAACATTTTATAATCTAGTTGACACTTGGTTTGCAGGAAAAATCTCAGCAGAAGCAATAGGTGCGATAGCTAAATCATTTCCAATCTATTTTACTATAATTGCTGTTGGAGTTGGAATAGGTGCTGCTACTAATGCAATGATTGGTAATTCTATCGGTGAAAAAAAAGAAAGAGTAGCTTCTATGTATATTGCCCAATCTTTAATTTTTGCTTTAGTAGTTTCAATTATAGTAACAATTTTTGGTTTAAATGCCTCTAATTTTCTTCTTGGTGTTATGGGATCTGATGAGGCAGGGATATCTTTAACGAGAGAATATCTAGACATAATTTTTTATGGAACTTTTATTGTATTGATACAAATATCTTTAAATGGAACGTTAAATGCTCAAGGTGATACAAAAAGTTATAGAAATGTTTTAATATTTAGTTTTTTCTTAAATATTTTTTTAAACCCACTTTTTATATGGGGATATGGAATTGTCCCAGCATTTGGTATAGCTGGACTTGCTATAGCAACAGTAATTTCACAATTTATCGGAACAGTATATTTAGCCTATAAAGTTAATAATTGTAAAATTAGAGAATACTTAAGATTAAAATGTTTTATTCCTAAGTATGAATATCTAAATCCCTTAACAAGACAGTCAGTCCCTGTTATGTTTAGTATGTTGTTTATTGGAGTTGGAATTTTTAATATCTTATATTTTATTGGACAGTTTGGTGATTTAGCTACTGCAGGATATGGAGCAGCATTAAGAGTAGAGCAAGTTTTTTTACTTCCAGTAATTGGATTGAATACAGCAGTCCTATCTATAGGCGGTCAAAACTTTGGTGCAAAAGCTTATAATAGGATAAGAGAATTATATACAAAGGCATTATTTTTTGGATCTTCTTTTATGGCTGTTGCTGGAATAATATTATTTTTTGGTGCTGAGTTTTTCGTATCTTTATTTACAGACAATCAAGAAGCAATAAAACATGGTGCAATTTATTTAAAAGTTGCAGCTCTAATTGGACCAATTTATCCAGTGTTCTTTATTACTACAGCAGTATTTCAAGCAGTTAAAAAACCTCTTTATAGTCTTTATTTAAGTATTCTAAGATTAACAGCTTTTCCTTTTCTAAGCTTATGGTACGTAATTAATATCAGGGGTGGTGATTATGAGGATATTTTCTACACAATCATGGCTACAAATTGGGCTATGGGAATTGCTGTTTTGATATTTATTGGTTATTTTCTAAATAATGTTTTTAAACAAAATAAAACTCTTTTTAGTTATTAGCATTTGCCTAATATTTTTTTTTCTTACTTATTTTGATGTTAAATCAAGTGAATTAAAAATAATTGATGGAGATACTATTCATTTAAATGGTGAAAAAATACGTTTTAGCGGTATCGATACACCAGAAATCAAGCAAACATGCAACAAGAATAATGAAGTTATAAAATGTGGTATTCAAGCTAGAAAATTATTAGTCAAAATTATTGGTAATAATAAAGTTAATTGTGTTAGAGAGGGAAAAGATCGCTACAAAAGAACATTAGCTGAATGTTTTGTAAATAATTTAAGTTTATCAAGTTATCTAGTAAAAAATGGATATGCATTTGCATATAGAAAATATTCTAAGAAATTTATTGCAGATGAAGATTTTGCAAGATCAAATAACTTAGGTATGTGGTCTATGAATTTTGAATATCCATGGGATTGGAGAAAAAAAAATTAATCCTTTTTTAATTTTTTCTCTAACTTTCTCACTAAAAAAGAAACAATTAATATTAAAATCAAATACTCTAAGATTAAAAAGGTATATATTTCTAATGGTCGGTAAGTAGTAACTACCAGCTCATTTGCTTTTCTTGTTAAATCACCAATTCCTATTATCGATACTAATGATGACATTTTTAATACATAGACAAATTGATTACCAATTGCTGGTAAAATATTCTTAATTGCCTGAGGAAGAATAACTAACTTTAATTTTCTAAAAAAATTTAGTCCTAAAGAGCTTCCTGCTTCCCATTGAGATTTTTTGATTGAATTTATTCCTGCCCTAAAAATTTCTGCTTGAAAAGCACTTTCACTAATTGATAAGGCAATAATTCCTGAAACAAAGGGACTAAAGCTTATTCCAGTCATTATAGGTAAACCATAGTAAATCCATAGGATTAAAACTAAAAGGGGGATAGCTCTTACTATTTCAACGTATCCAATATTTAAATAAGTTAAAAATTTGCTTTTTGCTAAAGAAGGAACAGCAACAATAAAACCAATGATCATTGAAATAATTATTGAAACTACTGAAATATAAATAGTTGTAGTTAATCCACTTAATAAAAATTTTAGATTAGTTAATCCTTCGACATTGTTTGGTGATAAAATCAACCAATTAAGTTCATTTTTACCACAAGAGGTTAAAGGTAGTATCAGAAGTAAAAAAAATAAATTTCTCACTCTCTGATTTATAAAGAATTAAAAATTAATTACTAATTGATTATAAGCTTTTTAGATTATATTTCGCTAATAACTTAGTAAAGAAACCTGATGACTTTTTATTTTTTATCCAATCATTAACGTAATTGTTCCATTTGTTATCACCTTTAGGAACCATCATCGCCAAAAAGGCTGGATTTTTTTCTCCATCAGGAACTATTGCTAATTGTGGGTACTTGATAACTAGTTTATTTGCCTCTGTAGAACTTGTAATATTTCCATCTGCTCTTCCAGCTAAAACTTCTTGAAAATCTCTAGCAGGTGCTTCAACTGAATTTAATTTTGATTTTGGAAAAAATTCTTTTGCTTTCTCCTCTTGTGACGTACCAAGAGTAGTTGCAATAGTTACATTAGAGTTGTTAAGCGAGTTCCACGTTGGAAACTTCTTTAAATTCTTTTTTAACACTAATGGAACTGTTCCATATTTGTAATAAGTGTCAGTAAAACCTGCAACCTCAGCTCTTTTAGGAGTTTTCGTTACACTTGTAGAAATGTCATATCTTTCAGATGTAATACCTGAAACTATTGTTTTCCATTCAGCAGGTACAAATTCTACTTTCACACCCATATCTTTTGCTAATTCATTCATTACATCAATATCAAATCCTTTGTATTTATTTGTAGCTGGATCCTTCATTGTCATAGGATCCCAATCACCTGTAGTTCCAACTTTTAAAACTCCAGCTGATAAAATTTTATCTAAATTCGACTCTGCGTTTAAAGAAAAGGGTAAAAAAGCAAATAATGCTATAAGAAATAATTTTTTCATGTTTCTTAATAACTTATTTAAAATTTAAATGAGACTATAATCTTGACGCACTATCATTTATCCATGAGAATAAATGTTGTGAAAATGAGCGTCTAACAAATAGATTTACCTCATTTTGATTTTGACTATGAATAATCACATCAATTTTAGCGAGAATCGTTTGAACAACTGAACCTTTTTTGTGTCTAAAATCATTGAAATTAAAAGGAGACCCAGTCTCAAATAAATCAAAAATTTTATCACCTTTTATATTTATTAAAACAAATTGATCAGTAATATCTGTCACAGCTCCTAAATTTTTTTTTGATATATTTTTGTTCAGTAAATTTTCTGTATCATAGTCATTATTTTTAGAGTTTAAGGTCTCATTAGAGTAAATCATCCATTCATCCGGGCTTAGCCAAAGAGCAGTTAATTTTTGACTTCTTGAAGATGTATTAGACTCAGTAGGTAATAATAAATTTAATGATTTACCTATTGCTGATAGAAATTCTCTTTTTTTACCTCTAACGATTAATTTCATGACAGGTTTAATTTCTTTCATTTGCAAACCTGAGTATGATTTCTCTTCAGTTATCACATTTGTGTAATTAAGCATTTAATCTCTTATTCTCCTTGTCAAAAAAAACTGGGTCTGCAACAGTAACATTTATTTGTTTATTTTCCATTGGGATGATTAATTTTTGACCCATCATATTTTTTCCACCTCTCACAACTCCAAGAGCAATAGATTTTTTTAAGTTTGGACTGTAATAACTTGAAGTTACATGACCCAACATTTCAATTGGTGATTTTTTAATGTCAGCTACAATTTGTGCACCTTCTTCTAAAACTTCATCAGGATTTTCTGTAAGCAGACCAACTAATTGTTTTCTATCTTCTTTTATTGTATCAGATCTATACAAAGATCTTTTTCCTATAAAATCGTATTTCTTTTTACTAACTATCCAGTCCATCTGTAAATCAATTGGAGTCATAGTTGCATCAGTATCTTGACCAACAATAATAAATCCTTTTTCAGCTCTTAATAAATGCATAGTTTCAGTACCGTATGGAGTAATATTAAATTCTTTTCCTATTTCCATGCATTTCTCCCAAACCGATTTACCATAATTGGCTTGAATATTTATTTCGTAGCTATGTTCCCCTGTAAAACTTATTCTCATCACTCTACATTTAATTTCACCAATTTTTGCATTTTTAAAAGACATATGAGGAAAATTTTCATCTGAGAAATCAAGGTCAGGAATTACTTGAGAGACAATCTTCTTACTATTTGGTCCACAAACACTGACCGTTGCATAGTGGTCGGTTACAGATGTTAAGTAAACATCTAATTCAGGCCATTCTGTTTGTAAATAATCTTCTAGTTTTCCTAAAACAGTTGCAGCACCTCCAGTTGTAGTTGTCATTATATAATGATTTTCATCTAATCTTGTTGTTACACCATCATCATAAACCATACCGTCTTCATTAAGCATTAATCCATATCGGCATTTTCCAATTGCGAGTTTTGACCAAGCGTTTGTATAAACTCTATTCAAAAATTCAGAGGCATCAGTTCCTTGAATGTCAATTTTCCCCAAAGTAGATGCATCTAATATACCAGCATTGTCTCTAGCAGCTTTGCTTTCTCTTTGAACTGCATCATGCATACTTTCACCGTTTTTTGGATAATACCAAGCTCTCTTCCATTGACCTACATTTTCAAATTCAGCTTTATTTTGAACATGCCATTCATGTATTGGAGTTTTTCTAAATATATCAAAATACTCACCCACATTTCTTCCAACTATTGTTCCAAAAGTAAGAGGAGTGTAAGGAGGTCTAAATGTTGTCGTGCCAAGTTCACCCATTTTAGAACCTGCTGTTTCAGAAATAATTCCTAAAGCATGCATATTACCAAGTTTACCTTGATCAGTACCCATTCCAGTAGTTGTGTATCTTTTTACATGTTCTATTGATCTAAAACCTTCTCTTAAAGCTAATTTAATATCTTTTGCTGTAGCATCATTTTGGTAATCAACAAAAGGTTTTGTTTTTCCAATAACTTTATCTGAGGGTAACAACCATATGTTTCTTTTTGATTTATTAAATGAAGACTTAACTTCTAAATTTTCATAGTTTGTTTCTTTTAAATTTAAAAATTCTTTAAGGATTTGCGGAGTGTTTGATAATATTTCATCTAAAGTAAAATCTCCATTACAAGAACCAATGCTAATTTGATCTGAAGAATAAACATCTGGTATAAAGACTTGATCTTCATTTCTAAATTTCAATTTTCCACCAGACTGTGTAAAGAGATGTACTGCTGGTGTCCAGCCACCAGAAATTCCTAAACAGTCACAAGAAATAGATTTTTTGGCACCAATAACTTTTTGACCATCTTTAGAAAGCTGCATAATTGAAATTTTGTTAATTCTTTTATACCCAAAGGTATCAACAACAGTATATCCTTTAAAAATTTTAATATTATTTTTTTCAGTTTCTTTAATTAAACTTGAGTCAATTTCTTCTCTGTTATCGATAATTGCCTCAATATTTATTCCTCTTTGAATTAAACTAATTGCAGTTTCATAAGCACTATCATTATTTGTAAATAAAACATTTTTTTCTCCACATGCTACCCCAAAAAAGTTTGCATATTTTTCTACGGCAGAGGAAAGTAAAATGCCCGGTCGGTCATTATTATCAAAAATTAATGGCCTTTCTAAAGATCCTGTAGCAGTAATAACTTTTTTCGCTCTAATTTTAAGTAATCTTTGACGAATTTTATTGTTTCTTTGATTTAAAGGTAAATGATCTGTTAAATTTTCTCTAGCAAGTAAAAAGTTATATCCATGGAACGCTGCTACACTTGTTCTTATTTTAATTTCTAAATTTTCAATCTTTTTAATTTCATTTATCTCTTTATCTAACCATGAGCTTGATGTTTGGTTATTAATTTTGAAATGTTCTGAATTTTGATAAATCGTTGAACCTCCTAGATAAGATTTTTCATCTACCAAAAGAGTTTTAAATCCATTTTTTGCAGCAGTTTTTGCTGCCATAATTCCAGAAATACCAGCTCCAACAACCAATACATCGCAATGATAATATTTATGTTCATAAATATCTGGATCAGGTTCTGTTGGTGACTTGCCTAATCCTGCAGATTTTCTAATAAAATATTCATATTTTTCCCAGAAGCTTGCAGGCCACATGAAAGTCTTATAATAAAAACCTGCGGGCAATACTGGGCTTAATAAGTTATTTATCCCACCTATATCAAAATTTACACTTGGCCAACAATTTTGACTTGAAGCTTCAAGTCCTTCATAGATCTCTATTTCTGTAGCTCTCACATTAGGCTCTGTTCTTGAAGTATCACTGTGTAGTTGAACAATAGCATTCGGCTCTTCTGAACCAGCAGTCATTATTCCTCGAGGTCTGTGATATTTAAAACTTCTTCCAACCAAATGAATATCATTAGCTAAAAGGGCAGAAGCTAACGTGTCTCCCTTATATCCATAATAAGTTTTTCCATTAAATTTGAATGAAACTTTATATGTTTCATCTATAAATTTACTTGTTTTAACTCTTAAATTTTTTGTCATTATCTATTTCGTAGGAGGTTTTTCACCCATTTTATAAACTGCCTTAATAACATCATTAGATGTATCTCTAACTACATTAAACCATTTTCTACATCCATGTGTGTGAATCCATCTTTCAAATTGAATACCTTTTATATTTTTCCTCATAAATAGATATTCAGCCCATTGATCGTCACTTAATTCAGTAGGCTGTTTAGGTCTAACTATATGAGCTTCACCACCAGCTTTAAATTCGCTTTGTTCTCTTTCACCGCAATAAGGACAATTAATTATAAACATTAGTGTGCCACAGCTGCTGCACCATGTTCATCAACAAGATCACCACTCACAAATCTATTTAAATTAAATGCAGCATTTAATTTATGTGGTTCATCGTTTGCAATGGTGTGCGCAAATAAATCTCCTGACCCAGGAGTAGCTTTGAATCCGCCAGTTCCCCAACCACAATTAAAATATAATCCTTTTATAGAGGTTTTACTTATAATTGGACTTGCATCTGGACATATATCAACAATTCCACCCCATTGTCTCAACATTCTCATCCTACTGAATATTGGATATAATTCTAATATAGCATTTAAAGTTCCTTCTACAACATCATGACTGCCTTTTTGTGAATAAGAAACATAATCATCAGTACCCGCACCAATCACTAACTCTCCTTTGTCAGATTGACTTACGTAAGCATGTACAGCATTAGACATTACTACCGTATCAATAATCGGTTTTACTGGTTCTGAAACTAAAGCTTGAAGAGGTTTGCTTTCTAAAGGCAGTCGTAAACCAGCCATATTTGCAATAACACTTGAATGTCCAGCAGCAACTACTCCAATTTTTTTTGTTTTAATAAAACCTTTCGTAGTTTCAATACCTTCTACAGAGTCACCATTTCTTTTAATTCCTTTAACTTCACAATTTTGGATAATATCAACTCCCATTTCATCAGCACCTCTAGCGTAACCCCATGCAACAGCATCATGACGAGCTGTACCGGCTCTTCTTTGAAGGGTTCCTCCTAAGACGGGATAACGAATATCAGGTGAAGTATTTATAATTGGGCAAAACTTTTTTACCTGTTCAGTATTAAGGTAAACAGCATCTATACCATTTAACCTGTTGGCATGTGTTCTTCTTTTAAGATCTCTCACATCTTGTAAATTATGTGCAAGGTTCATCACACCTCTTTGGCTAAACATTACATTGTAATTTAATTCTTGTGACAAATTTTCCCAAATTTTTAGTGCATGATCATACAGTCCTGCACTCGCATCCCACAAATAATTTGATCTAATTATAGTAGTATTTCTTCCAGTGTTTCCACCACCTATCCATCCTTTTTCTACGACTGCAATATTTTTCATATTATGTTTTTTTGCAAGATAATAGGCTGTAGCTAATCCATGGCCACCACCACCTACAATTACAGCATCATATTCTTTTTTAGGCTCAGGATCTTTCCATGCTTTTTCCCAATTTTCATGATATGAAAAAGCATTTTTGACCAGTGAAAATAAAGAGTACTTATTTCTCATTATAGTGAATAATTACTTTATAAATGTTGATTATTCAATACAATCAGAAGTGACAAATTTCCTGGAAGAGTGGGTGAGAGGCTTAAACCAGTCGTTTGCTAAATGACCGTGCGAGGAAACTTGTACCGAGGGTTCGAATCCCTCCTCTTCCGCCATATTTTAAAATAATGGGTTATTCTTAAAAAAATCTTTCATTGGAATTGGTTTCTGCTCTAATATGTATCTATAAACATTATAATTTTCTAAAACTCTTTGAACATAATTTCTAGTTTCTTTGAATTTTATAAGTTCAATCCAATCAACATAATTGATCTGATTTTTTTGAGGATTTTTATTAATTTTTTTCCAATATCTTACTCTTTTAGGTCCGGCATTATAAGCTGCTATAGCAAATGGATACGCACCCTCATATTCTAAAATTAGGCCAGCTATATAATGAGAGCCTAAATTAATATTATATTCTGGATCTGTTGTTAATCTTGATCTTGTATATGGAAGTTTAGCTTGTTTAGCTACAAGTTTTGCAGTGTAAGGCATTAATTGCATTAAACCTTTTGCACCAGCATGACTATTAGCACTTAAATCAAATTCACTTTCTTGTCTAATTATAGATAGTATAAAAGCACTTTCAGGAATTTTTCTACCATTAATATATGTTGGAGTGCTAATTATTGGATAATTATATTTGTTATGAAATCGTTTCTCATATGAGGCAATTTTAGAAATTTGTATTGCAAAATCAAATCTTTCAATATTTGTTGCTAATTCTGCTGCTAAAACTTCACTACCATTATCAATGTTATCATTAGCTATATGTCTAAGAATATGTTTTGCATATTTGTCTTCGTCAAGTTCATCTAATAGATAAATAAGCTTAACTATTTCTTTCTTAAAGAAATAATCACGATACTCCTTTTCAATTTTAATATCTTTTGATAGTTCAAAATTTTTATTTGGGTATAGTTCCATAAAGGCAAGTTGACCATAATAAGTGGTTAAAAAATTTGTCGCCTCGTTAAACCATTTATCAGATAACTCTTTATTTTCTAATTTTTTATAAGTTCTACCTAGCCAGTAAGCACCTCTTGCAACACTTATTGGGTAACCAACATTATTGTAAAAACTTTCAAAATGCTCTTTTGCTAATAGTGCATCATCTAAAAAACTCAAGGCAATCCATCCACTCATCCATTCAGCAGCAGCAAATTCTGGACCCTCTGTCATTCCATGATTACTTGATATTTTATATGCTAGTTCATATTTTTTTTTATATATCAATGATCTTGAAATAATTTCTCTTTCAGTCCACCATTTATCTGGACGTACTAAATAATCTTTTGTATTCTTTATCTTCAATAAAATTTCAACAGAACTATCAACACGACCTCTTTTTCTTCGCCATTTTAATCTATCATAATTTAAACCAGCATCATTTTTAAATTTTGCAGGTACTTTTGATATAGCATTATCGACACCATAAGATTTACTCATTAATAGTTGTCTAGCATTATATAAAAGTTCATAATCTTTTGGTAAGTATCTTAACAATCTTTTTAAATCCCAATATTTGTTGTTCCAAGCAAGATAATCCGCACGTTTAATATAATCATCTGCATTAAGATATTTCTTAAATTTTTTTCTATAAAATCTTAATTCAGATTTAGTTAGTTCAGCAGTAATCCAACCATCTTTAATAAGTTTTACTCCCTCTTCATTGTTACCTGTTAAAATATGACTTTCTCCTAGTATCATTTTTCCAAATCCACTTAATGGTTCAGAAGCGGAAAAAGAATTAATAATTTTTTTAGGTGAAACTTTATCTGTTGATAATTTATGTTCTGCTAAATACTTTACACGACCTATCCTTGGATAATCCTCATTTGCATCAATAAAGGTTTTGTAGTCATAATAAGTTGCTTGATTACCTTTTGTTAAGAGATGTCTCCATTGAATAAAATTATAAATTGACTTGTCTTTAGCTTTTTTAGCTGTATTTAAGGCAGAGGGCCATTTAGCTTTTTTCATCTCCGAAATAGCCTTGTCTGCTAAACTGAAATCTTTTTTACTATAATATTTTGAAATCTTAATTTCTTTAGTTTTCTTGGTCTTGGTTCCTGCAATTAAAGGCTTTTTCTTTGGTAATATAAGCGTTTTTTTAATATCCTTTTTGACAATGATTTCTTTTTCTATTTTTTTAGTTTCAGTTTTTTTAATTGGTTTTGGTAAGGGCCTTAAAACATCTATTAATAACTTTTTTTCAGTTACATCCTTCGGCTGCAGTGGTTTTTTAATGGGGATTATATCAGATGAAGCAATGTTAAAAGTGCTGGACAAGCAAAACAAAACAATAAAAAATAAGTTTTTTTTCAGCATAATCTTTACTATATGAATCCTTAAACTATGTTATAAGTATTTATGTTTAAAGGATCAAATGTTGCTTTAGTCACTCCATTTAAAAATGATAAACTTGATGATGAAACTTATATCAAGTTAATTCATTTTCACATTAAAAATGGCACAAACGGTTTAGTTCCAGCAGGAACAACGGGTGAATCTCCAACTTTGAGCCATCATGAGCACGAGAGAGTGATTGAATTGTGTGTAAAGGAAAGTAATGGAAAATTACCGGTATTTGCTGGAACAGGTTCAAATTCTACTGAGGAAGCAATATCTTTAACAAGGCATGCTGAAAAAATAGGGGCCAATGGTGCTCTTATAGTAACCCCATATTATAATAAGCCAACTCAGGAAGGTTTATACCAACATTATAAATCGATAAATGATAAATGTGGAATTCCAATTCTTATTTATAATATTCCTGGAAGATCGGTGATAGATATGACTGTTGATACTATGGCGAGACTTTATGAATTGAAAAATATTATTGGTGTTAAAGATGCTACAGGTGATTTAAATAGAGTAGACCAAACATTAAAAAAAATGGGTAAAGATTTCATACAATTAACAGGTAACGATGATAATGCATTAGAATTTAATAAGAGAGGAGGTGTGGGTGCAATTAGTGTTACAGCTAACATTGCTCCAAAAATTTGCTCAGAATTTCAAAAAAATTCAGTGATGAATGATGAAAAATCACAATTAGAAGCAAAAAAACTTGATGAAATTTTACAACCCTTACACCATTCAATGTTTGTTGAGAGTAATCCTAGTCCTGTGAAATATGCCGCAAAGTTACTTAATCTTTGTGATGATGATGTAAGATTACCTCTGGTAAAAGTAACTGATCCAACTAAAGAAATTGTAAAAAAAGCTCTTCAGTCTGCAAAATTAATTTAATGACCAAAAAAACCAATCCTGGTTTAAAGATTATTTGTTTAAATCGTAAAGCAAGTTTTAATTTTTTCTTTGAAGATTTAATTGAAGCTGGAATTGTACTTAGAGGGTCAGAAATAAAGTCAATAAGAGATGGAAAAGTAAATATTGCAGATTCTTATGCGATTGAAAAAAATGGTGAATTGGTATTGATAAATTCTCATATTGCTTCTTATAAGCAAGCTAGTTATTCAAATCACAGTCCAATGGCTGAAAGAAAACTTTTGCTCAATAAAAGAGAGATAAATAAACTTATTGGGAAGATGCAAAGAGATGGATTTACAATTGTGCCTACAAAAATGTATTTTAAGAAGGGTAAAGCAAAAATAGAGTTAGCTGTTGCAAAAGGTAAAAAACAATTTGATAAGCGAGCAGCTAAAAAAAACAGAGACTGGAATCGTGATAAAGCAAGATATATTAGAAAAACAAGTTAAACCAATTTACCTTGGAATAGGTTCAAATTTAGGTAACAAAAAATACAACATTGAAAGAGCGAAAATTGAGTTACTTAAAAATGAGATAAAGATTGTAAGTTCATCTAATTTCTATCAAAGCTTATCATGGCCAAATCCAAATAATCCTAAGTTTTTAAATATAGTTATAGAAATAAAGACAAACTTAAACCCTTCGAAATTGCTTAAAATTTGCAAAGAAATTGAAAATTATCTTGGGAGAAAGAGGGCACCCAAAAACGCACCTCGTTCATGTGATATTGATATTATAGACTATCAAAGTTTATCAATAAAAAGTGGTATTACCATACCTCATCCTCGTATGCATACTCGAAACTTTGTTTTATTGCCTTTATTTGAGTTAAATAAAGACTGGATACACCCTATATCAAAACGCAATATTAAAAGTCTTATATTATCATTATCGAATAGAGACATTAGAACTATTAAACAAATATAATTTTCTGATATAATAAGGAATGTTAAATTCAAACGATTTAATAAATAAAGTAAAAATATATAATAAGTTTTTAAATCCTGAAAAACTTAATAAAGCATACAATTTTGCTGTTAAAGCACATAGTAATCAAAAAAGAGCGTCCGGTGATCCTTACTCCGTGCACCCTATAGAAGTTGCAAATATTCTAACAGATTTAAAATTAGATAGTGCAACAATAACAACAGGTTTATTACATGACACTATAGAAGATACATATGCAACTTATGAAACTATAAAAGGTGAATTTGGCGATGAAGTAGCTGATTTAGTTGATGGTGTTACTAAAATTTCTGTTTTAGAAAATACAGCAACTTCAAACTCTAAAGCAGAAAATTTTAGAAAATTAATTTTAGCTACATCTAAAGACATTAGAGTTTTGTTGGTAAAAATTGCTGACCGTTTACATAACATGCGTACCATTAAAGCAATAACTAAAGAGGAAAAGAGAAAACGTATAGCTCAAGAAACAATGGAAATATACGCCCCACTTGCAGATAGAATGGGTATGCATAGAATTAGAGACGAACTTGAAGATCTTTCATTTGAAATTTTGAATAATGAAGCAAGATCACTTATTCAAAAAAGATTAGATGAAATTAAGTCAGACAAAAAAGATATTTTTGAAACATTGTCTAATGAATTGAAGAAACTTCTTAATGAAAATAATATTAATTCGGAAATCTATGGAAGAGAAAAAACTCCATTTTCAATTTGGCGTAAAGTTCAAAAAAAAAGAGTTTCTCTTGAACAAGTTACAGACATCATAGGTTTTAGAATAATTTTAAAGAATATAGATGAATGTTATAAAACCTTAGGTATTCTTCACAAGGAATACAATTGTATTCCAGGTAAGTTTAAAGATTATATTTCTTCAGCTAAAATAAATGGATACAAATCAATTCATACATCTGTAATTGGATCTAATAAAAAACCAATTGAAATTCAAATTAGAACACTTGAAATGCACGAGTTTGCAGAAAGAGGTATTGCATCTCATTGGCAATATAAATCATCTGAAAAGTTTAATTCATTGACTTGGAAAGAATATGATTGGTTGAAAGATCTTGTTGAGATTATTGAAAAAAATGAAAATCCAGAACATTCTTACGAATATACGAAACTTCAGATGTTTCAGGAAAACGTTTTTTGTTTTACTCCAAAAGGATCTGTTATCAAATTACCAAAAGACGCAACGCCCATAGACTTTGCTTATGCTGTGCACACCAAAGTTGGTGATACGGCTACAGGATGTGAAATTAATGGAAACAAAAGTGAACTTCAAAGCATTTTAAGAAATGGAGACCGAGTAAATATTATAACATCAAAAAATCAGTCTCCGTCACTTCACTGGATACCCACAACAAAAACTGGGAAAGCAAGAGCTGCGATAAGAAGATATTGGCATGACAAAGGTGAGCAAAAACAAGAACGTATTAAAAAATATAATACTACATTATGGATATCATTACCTGATAAGCCTGGCCAATTAGGAAATGTTAGCTCTTTAATAGGAGAGCATAAGTTAAATATATCCAATCTTGAGATGGCTGGTAAAAACCCCAATTATATTAATTTTAAATTTCAATTAATTATTCGAGATCTAAAAAATTTTACTAATTTTATTGCAGAGCTTAAACAAAAGGGTATAAAATTTAAAATAATCAGACACGAAGATAAAAGAAATGCTTTCACACAAAAAATCCTTAAATATTTTAAGAAAAACTGATGCTTTATTAGAGGGACACTTTGTATTATCTTCAGGCCTGCACTCATCTAAATATATCCAATGTGCCAAACTTTTAAGTTATCCTCACTTAGCGGATAAAATTTGTAAATCCCTAGCCCTGAAAATTAAAAAAAACTTTAGAAAAATAGATTTAATTCTTGCTCCAGCTATGGGTGGAATAATTATTGGCTATGAAATAGGTAAAATTTTAAAAAAAGAGACAATTTTTTGCGAGAGAGTTAAAGGTAAATTTAAATTAAGACGTGGCTTTAGAATAAACAAAGGTGCAAATGTTTTAATTATTGAAGATGTCATTACCACAGGTAAATCAAGTATGGAATGTGTAAAAATTATAAAACAAGCTAAAGCAAAGTTAGTTGGATTTGCCTCAATAATTGACAGATCAACAAAAAAAACTTTAAAAATAAAAAAAAAAATAATTTCTCATTTAAAGATAGATGTTCCAACTTACTCTAAAAAGAAAATACCAAAAAGTTTAGCATCAATCAAAATTACAACTCCCGGAAGTAGATTTATTAAGTGAAACGTTTAGGTGTTAATATCGATCATGTTGCAACGGTAAGAAATGCACGAGGTGAATTTCATCCTGACCCATTATTTGCAGCTAAATTTGCAAAAAAATCAGGAGCAGACTCAATTACAATCCATTTAAGAGAAGATAGAAGACACATTAAAGATTTAGATGCTAAAAAAATTTGTTCTCAAAAAAATATTTTAGTAAATTTAGAAATTTCAACAAATGATAATATTGTTAAATCTGCATTAAAGATAAAACCAAATTTTATTTGTATAGTACCAGAAAATAGGAAAGAAGTTACAACTGAAGGAGGTTTAAATCTGGTTCGTAATAAATTAAAGCTAAAAAAAATTATTTCTAGATTTAAAAAAAAGAAAATAAGAACTAGCTTATTTATCAATCCATCAGTTAACGATATTAAGATTGCAAAAAAATTAGAAGTTGATTGTATTGAAATTCATACTGGACATTTTGCTAATTTAGTTAAATCCAAAAAAAATTATTCTAATGAACTGAAAAGAATAAAAAAAAGCTCTATTCTCGCTAAAAAATTAGGTTTAGAAGTTCATGCAGGTCATGGATTGGATTATAAAACAACTAGATTACTCACTAAAATTAGAGAAATAGAGGAATTCAATATAGGACATTTCATAATTGGAGAGTCAATCTTTTATGGCTTAAACAAAGTAATTAAAAATTTTAAAAAAATAATTAAAAGTAGATGAAAATATTAGGTATTGGTGTTGATATTATAAAAAATAGCAGAGTTAAATCTCTTATAAGAAATAAAGATTTTATAAGGAGAACTTTTGGAAAAAAAGAAATCAAAACTTCCTCAAAATTAGTTAGTAAAACCAACTTTTTTGCTAAAAGATTTGCTGCTAAAGAGTCATTGGCAAAAGCTTTGGGTACTGGTTTTAGAAAAAATCTTAACTTTAAAGATATTGAAGTCCTTAATGACAAAATAGGTAAACCTTATTATCAAAAAACTCAAAAAATCGACAAAATTATTAAGAAAAGATTTAAAATTAAAAAATATAATTTATTTCTTTCTGTTTCAGATGAAAAAGATTTCTCAATAGCATTTACAATATTACAATCACAATAATGTTAAATAAAAAGATAATAATAGATAATATAAAGACTTTATTTTATGCTCTTATTATAGCGTTGATTATTAGATCTTTTTTCATTCAACCGTTCTATATTCCTTCATCTTCTATGGAACCTAATTTATTAGTAGGGGATAGACTTTTTGTAACAAAATATTCTTATGGTTATAGCAAACATTCATTTCCATTTAGTCCACCAATTTTTAAAGGAAGAATAATTTTTAGCGAACCTAAAAGAGGCGATGTAGTAGTATTTAAAACTCCTGCAGATAATAGAACAGATTACATTAAAAGACTAATAGGTCTTCCAGGTGATGAAATAAAATTTATTGGTTCGAACTTATACGTTAATAATAATGAAGTTTTTAAATCAAGGATTTCACAAAATGACGTTATTTTTTGTGGAAAACAAACAATTGAAGTTTTCACTTTTAAAGAAAACTTAGATAATGGCAAAAGTTACAATACTGTCTATTTAAAGAATTTTCCATACCAAGACTCAGATACTTTTAAAGTTCCAGATGATCATTATTTCTTTTTAGGAGATAACAGAGACTGCTCCAAAGACAGCAGGTTTTTATCTAGTGTTGGATATGTTCACAAGGATAACCTTGTTGGAAAAGCTCAATTTATTTTCTATTCATCAGATAGATCTATTGGAAGTATTTTTTCTTTCTGGAAATGGAATAAATCAATAAGATTTGACAGATTTTTTAAAAGAATACTTTAATGAAAATAGATTTTCAAAATTTAGAAAAAAAAATTAAAATTACTTTTAAAGATAAGAATTTATTAATTAGATCCATGACACATAAGAGTTTTAATAAGGAAATAAATAATGAAAAAGTAGAATTTTTAGGTGACAGAGTTTTAGGCTTGGTCATGGCAAAAAAGCTCTTAGAAATTTACCCAAATGAAAAAGAAGGTATATTAGATAAAAAATTTGCATCTTTAGTAAATAAAAAAACGTGTCTTGAAATTGCAAAAAAACTTGAATTACAAAAATATGTTTTAACACTAAGCGTTAAAAGTAAAAAAAAAATTATCGAAGATAAGGTTCTTGCAGATTCTTGTGAGGCATTAATTGGTTCAATTTATCTAGATAAAGGTTATGCAGTAACAGAAAAATTTATTCTTAATCTGTGGCATAATCAAATTAAAGATAGCATAATCACCCAAATAGACGCCAAAACAAAATTACAAGAATACTCTTTAAAAAAATTTAAAAAATTACCAATCTATAAACTCATTTCTAATACCGGGCCAAGGCATCAGCCATTATTTAAAGTGGGAGTAAAATTATTTAATACAAATTTTTTTACTTCTGAAGGCAAATCTAAAAAGGATGCTGAACAAAATGCAGCAATACTTTGTTTAAAAAATATTAAAGACTTATGATTTGGGATGATTCAGGATTTTTGTTATCAAAAAACAAATATAATGAAAATTCATTAATATCAGAAATATTTACAAAAAATCATGGCAAAGTATCAGGTATAATTTTCGGAGGAACATCCAGAAAAATTAAAAACTATCTCCAAATCGGCAATAAGATTCATGTTAATTTCAACTCAAAATCTGAAAACAAAATAGGGTATTTTAAAATTGAAATTGATAAGGCTTTCACACCACTTTATTTTGACAATCATAGGAAATTACTATGCATAACTTCAGCTATGGACTTGATAAAGATTTTAACTGCTGAATTTCAAAAAAATGAAAATGTTTATCAATTAATTGAAAATTTTTATACTTTACTGGAGTCCTCAAATTGGATTAAAAAATATGTTTTTTGGGAATTAGAGTTGTTTAAATTATTAGGGTTCGATTTAGAGTTATCAAATTTAGTTGAGGAAAAATTTGTAGATAATCAAAAGAAATATTTTTCAAAATCTACTTCACAAAAAAAGATTATTCCTAATTTTTTAATTGATAAAAACAATGAAACGGAAAATTTGAGTGATTTATTTAATGGTTTAAAATTAGTTGGTGATTATCTTGATAAAACGATACTAAAACCCAATAATTTCACTCAGCCTTCTAGTAGGTTACAATTTGTAAATTGTATAAAATAGTTTGAAAAATTTTAATTAAAAGATTTAATGGCCGTGTTAAATAATTAACACGACCATACAGATTTATTTAAAACCAATTATTTGGAATAATTATGTAGTGGATTGCTAAAACAATTCCAACTGAAACACTTAGTCCAAAGATCATTTTAAGAAAGTCTTTACCAATTAATGGGAAGACATATTTAAACTTATAATCTTTATTCATCGTTGAAATTGCAAGTTCTCTACCACATAGTAAACCAACAAATACCCATGTTGTTGACATAGGTAAGTCATTTAGTTCTTTGAAGTAAAATAAGACAGCAGCATAAATTATGTTAATAATTGTAGCTGATCTAGCATATCTAGTTCCAGTTTTTTCCAAAACTACAGTTTGTATTCGTCCACCTTGAATGTAGAAGATGTAAAATAGTAAAACCGTAAAATATGCCATTACAGTTAGAAGAATTGTTATATCTAGTTGTCTTGGAAGATATACGGCAATATTTGCTACATCGTGAGATAACCAAACCCACCATAGCCAACCTGAAGTGACCCATACTGAGTTTCTCCAAAAGCCTATATACTTTTCATCAACTTCATCTAATTTTTCATTGATAAATTTTGATACAACAATCCATGCAATATAAGCGACCATTGCTGCTAAACCATATCCAACTACACTTTTTAATAGCATTTTTTCAAGCACAACTGTTGAAGCAAATGCTGAAAGAACTAAAAAGGTTGTTGATACAGGTATTCCAACTCTTGTTAATAACAAGAGTATTGCGGGCGCTACTGCGTGATACCATTGAATTTCTTGATAAGGTATTCTAGTTAATCTTCCGTATGAAATATCACCATCATATGAATACCATCCCCATGCTAAAGCTAAAATCATTACACTAGAAGCTGATCCCGCTAGTATGTACCATTTAAACCACTTCTTTTTTGAAGCTATAAATGTTCCTAGTGTTTGAATTGAGTCGTTAGCGATTACGCTATAACCGGCAAGGGCAAACCCTATAACCGTGTAAACTAAAGTCATTTCCATTTTTTATCTCCTTTATATTATTGTTTTCGGTTCCTATCGATTCATGACTTAAGAAGTATGTAATTCTAGATGGAAAAAAATTCTACGAATAAATTTATTTATATGAGAATCAAGGTGTGGATTCGTCAATCTCTAAACTAATTAAAACCAAAGTCTACTTTAAAATTAAAATACAACCTTATAAATTCCAATGATAAATAAAGGTATTTGTAATCCAAAATTAGTTAGTATCGCTTTATCTTTACTAACAAATCCAGCGATAGTCCATCCAACAACTCCTAATCCATGAAAATAGATATTTAAAGGATATATATTTAGGTTTGTTAATAGAATACCAACTAATACTAGAAACGTACTTATCCATTTAAGATATTTCTTGATAAACATTAATTCTCCTTTCAGCTTATTTTATTTAAATTTTAGATAATAACTTATCTACACTTTTTACATAATCCAAAAAACTCAAGATTGTATTTACTATATTTCATACCATCTTTGTCTTTGAAATTAGTTAAGTATTTAGAAAGACTTGCACTGCTAATTTCTGTTACTTTTTCACAGATTTCACAGATTGAAAATGCAGTAGCTTTTGATACCTGACAACTAGAATTCTGACAGGCAATAAAGGCATTTCGACTTTCAATTTTATGAATTTTTCCTATTTCAACCAACTTATCTAATGCCCGATACACTTGTAATGGAGCTTTAATACCTTTTTTTTGAACATTAAAAAGTATTGCATAAGCCTTCATTGGTTCAGATGATTTATCGATTAAATCAAAAATGATTTGCTGGTTTTTTGAAAGATTTTGCATTTTATTCATTCTACTGATTCCTCATTAATTTTTCAATTTAATCGATTGCTTTATATTTAATAATGACAAGATAAATAAGAATAAAGAAGCTGCTATAATTGATGGTCCAGAAGCAGTATTAAATTCTAATGAAGAAAATAATCCTAAGATCACAGATAACAAACCACCTATAATTGAATACATCACCATTTTTTGAGGGCTTGATGAAATATTTCTAGCCATTGCGGCAGGTATAATTAGCATTCCTGTAATTAATAATAATCCGACCATTTTAATTGATATAGCAATGATTGCTGCCATTAAGATTGTAAATATAGCCTTTGCTCTATCAGGATTTAATCCTTCTGCTTCAGCTAATTCATAATTAACTGTTGATGCAAACAAAGGTTTCCAAATAAATTTTAAAATTAAGAGGATTAATGCTCCTCCAATCCATATAATTAAAAGATCATCAACAGTAACGGCTAAAATATCTCCAAATAGTAATCCCATAATATCAAATCTAATAAATGATAAAAAACCTATAACCACTAGTCCTACAGCTAATGATGAGTGAGCCAAAAGACCAAGTAAAGCATCACCTGGTAGATTAGTTGTCTTTTGTAACTGTATTAACGTTAAAGCTATTAAAGATGAAATTATAAATACTGACAAAGCAATATTAAACTCCATAGAGTAAGCTAGTGTAACACCAAGTAATGCGGAGTGGGATAGAGTATCTCCAAAATACGAAAGTCTTCTCCATATAACAAAACATCCAAGTGGTCCTGTCACAATTGCAACCCCAATACCTGCTATTAAAGCTCTTATAAAAAAATCATCTAACATTTAGTTTTTCTTTATTTCACCTTCACTTGTATGAACATGATCGTGTCTGTGCTCATATCTTGATAATATTTGAGAAGCTTGCTCACCGAATAAAGCTTTATATTCATTATTTTTTGCAACATCCATTGGAGACCCTGAACAACATACATGACCGTTTAAACAAACCACATGATCAGTTGCACTCATAACCGTATGTAAGTCGTGAGAAATTAACAAGATACCACAATTCAATTCATCTGAAATTTTCTTAATTAATTCGTATAATGCAATCTCACCAGTAAAATCTACTCCTTGCACTGGTTCATCTAGTACTAATAACTCTGGTTTTTTTGAAATAGCTCTTGCAAGTAGTACTCTTTGGAATTCTCCACCAGATAAGTCGCCCAAATTTTTATCTTTAAGGTGAATAACACCAGTTAAAGACAAAGCTTCATCTATTGATTCTTTATCAAGACTTTCAGTTAACACCATGAAATCATTTACTCTTAGTGGCAGTGTCCAATCAATTGAAATTTTCTGTGGAACATACCCAACTTTATTTGTGTATTTTTCAACTGAACCATCAATCTTTTTGTAAATACCTAAAGCAATTTTAGCTGTTGTACTTTTTCCTGATCCATTTGGACCAATGAGAGTAACTATTTTACCTTTTTCAACTTGAAGTGATACTCCTCTCACAAGCCATTTATTATTTAAACTAAAACCAGCTTCATTTAACTTCACAAGTATATTTTGATTTGAGCTCATTTTAATCCTTGACTAATAAATGTTATATTATTACATAGTGTTATATTATAACAATTTAAATATACAACATATGAAAAAAATTAAAAAATTACCATTTATCTTATCAATACTATCATTCTTAACTATTTTTGTACCAGCAAATGCTGAAATTAAAGTAGTTACTTCAATTAAACCAATTCATTCATTAGCAAGTTATTTAATGGATGGAGTAGCAAAACCTGATTTAATAGTGGATGGCTATGCTTCTCCACACGGTTTTGCTTTAAAACCATCTCATGCAAAAATGTTACAAAATGCAGATCTTATATTCTGGGTTGGTGAGGATTTGGAAAATTTTTTAGAAAAACCATTAAAATCTGTTGCAAAAAAAGCTGAAAAAATTGAGTTAATGGAAATCAAAGGTTTAACTAAACTTAAATTTAGAGAAAGAAATATTTTTGAAGAACATGATCATGGACACAAAGAAGATGATCACGATGATCATGCTAAAAAAGAAGACGATCATGACGACCACGATCATGACAAAAAAGAGAAAGAACACGGTCATGATGAACACGGGCACGACGATGAACATAAAGAAGATGGTCACGATGACCACGGTCATGAAGGACACGCGCATGGTGAGTATGATCCACATATTTGGTTGGATCCAATGAATGCAAAAGTGATTTTAAATGAAATGGCAGAACACTTGATCGAGAATGATCAAAAAAATGAAGCTAAATATAAAGCAAATTTAAAAAAAGCACATAAAGACTTAGACAAACTTACTAAGAAAGTAAAATCTGAATTAAATAAAGATTTCAAATCAATAGTTTTTCATGATGCATATCAATACTTTGAAAAAAGATTTGGAATTAATATTCTTGGTGCATTTACTGTAAATACTGATGTAATGCCTGGTGCTGAACAGTTAGCTGAAATAAGAGAAATAATTGAGCATGATAAAGTAAGCTGCGTATTTTCAGAGCCACAATTCAATCCTGATATTATAAAAGCTGTAGCTAAAGATACTAATGTTGCAACAGGAGTTATAGACCCGTTAGGAGCAACTCTTAATCCAGGTAAGGATCTTTATTTTGATTTAATTGGCAACATGTCAAAATCTTTTAAAGGTTGTTAAATAAAAATTGATCTTTAGTCATAAATAATATCTAATAATAGGATGAGTACAGTTTCCCTTACATTAGATGAAATATTCGATTTAGCTAAAAAAACCTTATTAGCTAATGGATGTGATGATGAAACAGCATCTATTCTTTCTGACTTAATCAGAAATGCAGAACGTGATGGGTCTTTATCTCACGGATTATTTAGATTACCCGCGTATGTAAGTGGTTTAAAAAGTGGAAAAATTAACGGTAAAGGAAAACCAGAGGTTAAAAAAATTTCACCATCAGTAGTTAAAGTTCAAGGAAATAATTGTTTAGCTCCAGTTGTTTTAAATAAAGGTTTGCCTGAATTAGTTAAGGCTGCAAAAGAAAATGGTGTTGCTGTACTTGCAATAAATAATTCTCATCACATGGCAGCGATGTGGCCTGAGACAGAAAAATTAGCTGAAGAGGGTCTAGTTGCTTTTGCTTGTACATCATATAAGCCTGCAGTAGCACCTGCTGGTGCGATTAAACCTTTGTTTGGAACAAATCCTATTTCATTTGCTTGGCCAAGACCCGGCAAAACTCCAGTTGTTTATGATATGGCAACAGCATCTATGGCTATGGGTGAAGTACAAGTTGCTAAAAGAGAAGGGCACAAAGTTCCACTTGGAACTGGTTTAACTAAAGAAGGTAAGGAGACGACCGATCCAGGAGCAATTGCAGATGGAGGTGTATTACTTCCTTTTGGAGGTTATAAAGGTTCAGCAATAGCTATGATGGTGGAATTAATGGCCGGTGCTTTAGTTGGTGATAATTTTAGTTTTGAGACAGCTGCTAAGGATAATAATGATGGCGGTCCACCAAGTGGAGGTGAATTTATTTTAGCTATCTCACCAGAAAAAACTTCAGGAACTAATTGGCAAAAACATGCTGATGAATTTTTTGATAAAATGAAATCAATGGGTGAAGTAAGATTGCCTGGTGAAAGAAGACATAAAAACAGATTAGATAAAGGTCCTCGTAATATTAATGAGGAATTAGTTAATAAAATAAAATCGTTAAGCTAATTTAATTTCAATTGGAGTATGATCGGAAGGCTTTTCTCTTCCTCGTGGGTCTTTATTTATATTTATAGACTTAATTTTATCAATTAAAGAATTTGATACTAAGAAGTGATCTATTCTCATACCATTATTTTTTTGCCAAGCTCCTCTCATATAATCCCAAAATGTATACCCTTCTTTTGTTTCATTAAAATGTCTATAAACATCGCTTAGACCTAAATTAATCATCTCTCTAAATTTTTTTCTTATTTCTAGTCTGTATAAAGCGTCATCTTCAAAACTTTTAACATTATAAACATCTTCTGCTGCTGGAATTACATTAAAATCACCCGCTAAAATTATATTAGAATTTTTTTTAGACATTGATTTTAATTGTTTAATTAACTGATCCATCCAGTTTTTTTTATAATCATATTTTTCGGTATCTACAGGGTTACCATTTGGAGTATATATATTTATTAATTGAATAATTTTTTTCTTATATTCAACTTCGGCAGAAATTATCCTTGATTGTTTTAGTTTATCTTTAATTAAGTCTGTTCTAATATTTTTTAGTTTTCCTTTAGAAATGATTGCAACACCATTGTAGCTTTTTTGTCCAAAAACATGACTTTCGTAATCCATAGAGGAAAAATCATCATAAGGAAAATTTACATCCTCTGTTTTAATTTCCTGCATCATCAATATATCCGGTTTGTATTTAAGAAGGTAACTTTTGATATTTTCAATTCGTGCACGCACGGAATTGACATTCCAAGATGAAATTAACATTAAATTGAGAAGGAAACTCCACAACCACAAGAAGATTTGGTTTGTGGATTGGTTATCTTAAATTGTTCACCAATTAATTCAGAAACATAATCAATCTCGGATCCCTTTAAAAGGTCTGCAGATGTTTTATCGATAAGAATATTTTCAAAGTTTAAATCATCCTCCGATTTTGATTGATCAAAAGTGAACTCATACTGAAACCCTGAACAACCACCACCTTTAATAGCGATTCTAAAAAATGAGCCTTTATCTTTTTTAGATAACAGACTATTGATCTGTTTTAGTGCTTTATCAGTAAATTTAATTTCTTTTATCATTATTGATCACTGGTATTACTAATATAGTACTTAAAATTTTATTTTAAAGGATGAAAAAATACTCAAAGACAGGATTATTTAAAAGTAAAGGGAGAATTTATAAGGAATCTATATCAAAATATCGAAGTCCATTTCAAAGAGATAGAGACCGTATTATTCACTGTGCTTCATTTAGAAGACTAAAACATAAGACTCAAGTCTTCGTTAACACAGAAGGGGATCATTACCGAACAAGAATAACTCATTCTTTAGAAGTAGCACAAATAGCAAGGTCTATAGCTCGATATCTAAATTTAAATGAAGATTTGGCAGAGACACTAAGTCTTGCACATGATTTGGGCCATACGCCATTTGGACATGCTGGAGAAGACTCTTTAAATGAATGTATGTTGGACCACGGTGGTTTTGATCATAATTTGCAAACATTACGTATAGTAATGTTTATAGAGAATAAATATCTAAAATTTAGTGGGCTTAATCTTTCAATTGAAACATTAGAAGGATTATTAAAACATAATGGTCCTGTAGATAATCTGGATTTAGTTGAGAGTTTAATCGGTATTAAAAAATTTAAGAATATGATTAAATTTTCCACTTACCCATCGTTAGAATCTCAAATTTCCTCAATTTCAGATGATATTGCTTATAACAATCATGATATTCAAGATGGGATAAATGCAAATTTGTTTAAACTAGAAGAGTTAGTGGAAATTAATTTTTTTAAGGATATTTACAAAAAATATAAGAAAAAGATAAATAAACAAAATTATAAAATAATTACTAATCAGGTTATAAGAGATTCTATTGATTTAATGATTAAAGATTTAATTAATAATACAAAACTTAATTTAAATCAAAACAAGATAAAAACATTTAAAGATGTATGTAATATAGGTTTTTTAATGGTTGATTTTTCTGATAAAGTTAAAAATTCTGAAAATGAAATAAGATTTTTTCTTAAAACAAAAATGTATAATAATAAGAATGTATTAAATAAAAATAACAAAGGGAAACTGATTATCAAAAAATTATTTAATAAAATTAAACAAAATCCAAATAAATTTATTTCAAAGAAACAATTATCATTTGATAAGTTTAGAGCTATTTCTGATTTTATATCTGGCATGACAGATCGCTATGCAATTAACCTATATAATAATGTTAAATGAATATTTTTGATCAATATTTAGATAAATTAAAAAAAATTTTATTAGACTTATCTAAAAATGGTAAATTGATTTTACCAGATAAATTGAATGGCATTACAGCCGAAATACCACCTTCAAAATTTAAAGCTGATATATCTACTAATGTTGCAATGGTTTTGTCTAAAGTAAACAATAAATCTCCTTTAGATTTAGCTAATTCTTTAGCTGAAGCTATAAAAAAAGATGACAAACTCATTGAAGATATTTCAATAATAAAACCGGGCTTTATAAATATTAAGTTTAAAAAAATTTTTTGGACTAATTTTGTTGAAGATGTGGTTAAAAATGCCAAAACTTTTGGAATAAATTCAAACGAAAAAAAGAAAAATTTTTTAGTTGAATTTGTTTCAGCTAATCCAACCGGACCCTTACATGTTGGGCATTGTCGTGGAGCAATTTTAGGTGACGTAATTACTAATGTTTTATTATTTAATAAACATAAAGTTACAAAAGAGTATTACGTAAATGACTATGGTAATCAAATTATTAATTTTACAAAATCTGTATATTTTAGAATTAGAGAAATAGTTTTTAACGAACCATTCCCCACTGATAATGAAGATTTATATCCTGGTGACTATTTAATTGATTTTGCACAAAATATAATTAACTCAAATAAGAAAATTGATTTTAAAGATTTTAATAAAATATGTGATGAATTAACTATTTTATCTATTGAGGAGGCATTAAAATTAATTAAAAAAAATCTTAACAGTCTTGGTATTAAACATGATAGTTTTGTTAGTGAAAAAAAACTAGTTACTAATCAAGAAGTTGAAAAAGTTATTGATTTTCTCCAAAAAAATAAATTTGTTTATAAAGGAAAAATTAAAGCCCCTGCTGGTGAAAATACTGATAAGTGGGTAGAACGTGAACAGTTGTTATTTAAATCAACAGATTTTGGTGACGATAAAGATAGAGCTTTGCAAAAATCTGACGGTGCATGGACTTATTTTGCTAGCGATGTTGCTTATCATAAAAATAAATTGGATAGAAAATTTGATTACTTAATTAATATTTTAGGTGCAGATCACGCTGGGTATATAAAAAGAATTTCTTCGTCAGTAGAAGCAATTTCAAGCACAAAAGGAAAGTTAATTTGCAAAGTAAGTCAGCTAGTTAAACTAATTAAAGATAAAAAGCCCTTTAAAATGTCTAAAAGAAAAGGGGACTATATAACTGTAGATGATTTAATTAATGAAGTAGGCAAAGACGCCACAAGATTTATTATGCTAAACAGAAGTAGTGATGTTGAGCTTGATTTTGATTTTGATAATGTGATTGAGAAATCTAAAGATAATCCACTTTATTATGTTCAATACAGTTATGCAAGAATAGCCTCAGTTTTTAGACATTTAAACAAAGACTTAAATTCTGAGATCAAAATAACTAAATTTGACTTTGAATATACTGAAGATGAAATTAATATTTTAAAAAAGATATCTGAATGGCCAAAATGTATTGATGTAGCATGTAATAAACTTGAGCCTCACAGAATACCAACTTATTTATATGAACTTGCTTCTTTGTTTCATTCTTACTGGAATTTAGGAAAAGACAACCCTGAAAAAAGATTTATTAATGAACAAAAAAAAATTAGTAATGATAAATTAATTTTTTTAAAGGTTATTTCAAATATTGTTAAATCTGGAATGGATATTGTTGGAGTTTCAGCTCCTGAAAAGATGTAATGCTGAAAGAAATCAAATATTTAATATTTATACTCATAATATGTATATTTTTATTTTTTACTGGTAAGTATTATTTTTCGGATACGAATAAAAAGAATTCCTATAGATCTTTAAATTCAATAAATGATAAAATTAATAAATATGCAGAAAATTTACCTATTATAGAAAGTGATACGAAAGATATAATTGAATATGTTGAGCAATCAAACAATAAAACAAAAAAAAAATTTAATTTTTGGAAACTACTAGAAACTAATGAATAATCGTCGATCGTTAATTGTTGGTATTAAATCAACTAAACTATCATATAAGGAAAAAATTTATTTAAAAAAGTATAAACCATGGGGAGTCATTTTATTTGCAAGAAATATTAAAAATATAAAACAAAGTTTGAAACTTACCACATCAATTAGAAAAATTTTTAATGATCAGAAATATCCTATTTTAATTGATCAAGAAGGAGGACGTGTAAACCGCCTAAAAAATATTATTTCTTTTGACAATCTCACTTCTGAATTTTTTGGAGATAAGTTCAAAAAAAATAACAAAGAATTTAAATTTTTTTATAAATTATTCATTGATAAAACTTCTTATTTATTAAAGCTTATAGGCGTAAATATAAATACTGCGCCTGTATTGGACTTAAGAGTTAGTGGAGCATCAAATATAATTGGAGACAGGTCTTTTTCAAAAGACCCTAAAATTGTGTCAAAAATAGGCGATTATTGTATTGAGTTATTTCATAAAAACGGAATTGGTACTGTTATAAAACATATTCCTGGCCATGGTTTAGCAAAAGTGGATAGTCATAATTACACACCAATAGTTTACAGAAATAAAAGTTATTTATCTAAAAATGATTTTGTTCCATTTAAGAATAAAAAAAATTTTTTTGCAATGACAGCTCATATTATATTCAACAAAATTGATGATAAGAATACTGTCACTCATTCGAAAAAACTAATTAAGTTAATTAGAAATCAAATTGGTTTTAAAAATATTTTAATTTCCGATGATATATCTATGAAAAGTTTAAAAGGAACACTTAAAGAAAATACAATCAAAACGTTTAATGCAGGTTGTAATTTAGCCTTACATTGCAACGGGAATTTAAAAGAAATGGAAATAGTTGGTGAAAACTCTCCATTAATAAATAATTTTATACTTAAAAAAACATCACAATTTTATAAAATTTTGAGCTAATATTCACTTATGTTAGAAAATGATTCTACATTATTTAAAGTTGATATAGAAAATTATAATGGTCCTTTAGATGTTCTGTTAGACCTAGCTAAGGCCCAAAAAGTTAACCTCGAGAATATATCTATTACTAAACTTGCTGACCAGTTTCACGATTTTATTACTCATGAAAAAGATTTAAACTTAGAAATAGCATCAGAATATCTATTAATGGCCACGTGGTTGGCTTATTTAAAATCCAAGCTATTATTACCTGGAACGCCAGAAGAAGAATTTAAAGTTCAAGAAGTTGCAGAAAAATTAAAATTACAATTAAAGAAATTAGAATTAATTCGTTTATTGTCAGAACAAATGCTTAAAAGAAAAAGGTTGGGTAGAGAAATTAGAACTAGGGGCAGTAGATCGGGTATTAGACCAATATATAATAGTGAATACAAATTAAACTTATATGAATTATTAAAAACATATTCATCAATCATTATGACAAAAGACTTTCAAAGAATGAATATTCCTAAATTACCAGTTTTTACAACAGAAGAGGGCATTAAAACAATTAAAGATTTTTTTGGTAAATTAGTTGAATGGAAAAAATTAGACGATTTGATACCTAAGAACTTTAAAAAAGGATCAAAATATAAAAGTACTGGCAAGGCAGGCATATTTGCAGGATCATTAGAGTTAGTAAAAGAAGGTAATTTAAAAATCAAACAAGAAAATCTTTTTGATGATGTTTATATAAGAGAAAATAAATGATAAAAAAAAAAATTAAAAAAAAAGATAACGTCATAAATTTTCCTACAAAATTATCTTCATTAGAAAAAGAGATTGAAGCAATAGTTTTTGCTGCTGCGGAGCCTCTAGATATCGATACAATTGCTAATAAAATTTCAAAAAAAACTGATGTAGAAAAAGTTTTACTAAAGTTACAAGCTGAATATTCCAATCGTGGAATCAATTTAGTTTGTATTTCTAAAAAATGGTCGTTTAGAACTTCGCCAAATTTATCAAATTTAATGACTCAGGAAAAAACTGTTGAAAAAAAATTATCAAGAGCTGCAATTGAAACTTTAGCGATTATTGTATATCACCAACCAGTTACAAGAGCAGAAATTGAGGAGATTAGAGGCGTAGCTTTTGGAACTAATACACTAGACATATTGATGGAATTAAATTGGGTTAAACCAGGAGGTAGAAAAGACGTTCCAGGAAAACCTATTCAATATATAACAACTGATGATTTTTTAAGTCATTTCAATCTTCAAAAATTGTCTGATTTACCTACTGTAGATGAATTGGGAGCAGCTGGTTTAATTGATAGTACAAATATTGATAATGCAATATTTGGAACTGGAAAATTCTATAAAGAAAAACAAGATGATAAAAAAGAGGACATTTACTCAAATATTGATGAAATGTTGAGTAGCACTCTCAAATCAGATGATGACAAATAGTTCAGAAATTAAAATTTCATAAAAAAAAGGTACTTTTAAATCATTAATAAAAAGGATATAAGTTTTCTATGAGCATTGGAATTTGGCAGATAGCAATTGTTGTAATACTTGTAGTTCTATTATTTGGTAGAGGTAAGATTTCTAGCCTAATGGGTGATGTTGCTAAAGGTATTAAAAGTTTTAAAAAAGGAATGGCATCAGACGTAACCGATGAACCAGAACCTAAAAATATTTCGGACGATAAACAAGACTCAAATAATCAAGATACAAATAATAAAGAGTAAACCACATGCCTACTATTGGTTGGTTTGAGATTTTAATTATAGTAGCGGTAGCTATTGTTGTGCTTGGGCCTAAAGATTTTCCCGTCATGTTAAAAAAGGTTGGTTCATGGATTGGAGCCGCTAAAAAACATATTAGCAATATACAAAATGAGGTTTCAAACATTGATATCGAAGATAATCATATAGAAAAAAAAGAAGATAAAAAAGATGAGTCATGATGATAAAGAAAGTGGCTTTATAAGTCATTTAGCTGAACTTAGAAAAAGATTAATAAATAGTTTTATTTTTTTAATAATTTTTTTTATTGGCTGTTATTTTTTTTCTGAAAAAATATATGGTTTTTTAGTAGAACCATTTGCACAAGCTGTAAAGGATGATGGTTCTGATAGAAGATTAATCTTTACTGCTCTGCAAGAAACCTTTTTAACATATTTAAAAGTATCTTTTTTCACTGCTTTTTTTGTTACTTGTCCATTTATTCTCATGCAAATATGGAAATTTATAGCTCCTGGTCTTTACAAGCATGAAAAAATAGCAATTTTACCTTAT
>CACGEC010000008.1 GCA_902572005.1 uncultured Pelagibacteraceae bacterium
GGTTATTTTTTTTGATAATGAATTAAATTTAGTTGGAGATACAGACACTTTGGATCTTGATCCTAGATCTTTCTCTAAAAGACTTGATACAGTTGAGTTAGAAATATTGAATGAAAAAAAAACAAAAGAAATCACTGAAAAAAAAAATATAGATATCGGAAATAATAACTCTGTTTCATTAAATGATGTTTTATTAAATTATGCTGCATCCAAAAATTTTGGAATTCCTTTTACCTTTACACAAGAAGAATTTAATAAATTTAAATTAACAACAATTAAGAATGTAATGCAAAATGGAAAGAATTTGGGATATTTGGCAATTACTGAAAATGCAAACGATATAAAGGCTGCCATTGATGAAAGAAAATCTTTTATAATTAGAACAGCGATCGCTGTGGGAATAGTTATATTAATTTTTTCATTTGTTCTTAATAGATATTTTCTAAAACCAATTAAAAATTTAGTAAGTTATACAAAGACTATAAAAGATAAAAATCCTAAAGCCACAAATATAGATATACTGAAATTAAGAAATGATGAATTGGGATTACTCTCAAATTCATTAGATGATATGACGCTAGAGCTTCAAAAAAGAATTACACATGCTGAAAATTTTTCTATCTTCTATATCTGTATCTTCTCTATAGGCGATATCCATTAATTGTGCTCTCTCTTTTATTATGCCTGGTCTTTTTGCTAATTCTTTAACTAATAAAAATTCTGTGGTTGTCAATTTATCTGGTAATTGTTTTCCATCCCATTCACATTCCAATTGTGATGGATCCAATTTAAGCTTACCATGAAAAATGATACTTTTATTTTCTTCAATATTATCTTTTGTATCTTTTTTTCTAAGTTGAACCCTTATTCTTTCAATTAAAACTTTAATAGAAAATCCACCTGATTTTTTCACAAAATCATCTGCACCAAGTTTCAAGCCCAATAATTCATCAATTTCATCATCTTTCGAAGTTAAAAATATTACCGGCAGAGAAGTTTTTTTTCTTAATTTTTTTAATAATTCTTCTCCATCCATTTTTGGCATTTTAATATCAACTATTGCTAAATCAGGAGGAGTTCTTGTCAGGCCTATCAAGGCACTTTCTCCATCAATATAAGTTTGGACCTTAAAGCCCTCTTTTTCCAAAGCAATACTAAGACTCGTTAAGATATTTCTATCATCATCAATTAAAGCAATCGTTTGTTTATGCATATTTGATTATAAAAATACTAAATTGTTCTAATTTGGGCAATCAAATTAAAATTAATGTAGAGCACCCCAGTTATCACCAATATTCAAATCTACTGTTAAAGGTATAGAAAAAGAATGTTGTTCACTATTTGCTACACTAGACATTTCATCAATTATAATTTTACTGATTTTTTTTGCTTCTTCTTTTGGAGCCTCAAAGATTAATTCATCATGTATTTGAAGTAAAATTTTAAGATTTTGGTTTTTTTTCTCATTTAATTTATTATTTAATCTAATCATTGCTAATCTCATTATCTCTGAGGCAGATCCTTGAATTGGAGCATTAATTGCAGCTCGTTCCTGAAAATTTCTTACATTGTAATTTTTGTCATTTATATTGATAAAATGAGATCTTCTTCCAAAAATATTTTTTACATAACCACTTTTTCTACAAAACTTTATGGTTTGGTCCATATAAATCTTTATTTCTGGAAATTTTACAAAATATGCATTTAGGAATTCTTCAGCCTCATAATTTGAAACATTAATTTGTTTTGCCAATCCGTATTGAGAAATTCCATAAATTATACCAAAATTTATTGCTTTAGCTTTTCTTCTTTGATCAGTATTAACTTTATTAATATCAATGTTAAATATTTGGCTAGCAGTAAGAGAGTGGATATCCTCATTATTTTTGAAAGCTTTTTTTAAACCTTTTACATCTGCTAAATCTGCCAAAATCCTCATTTCAATCTGATTGTAGTCTGCTGAAATTAAAACATGATCTTTTTTTGCTACAAAAGCTTTTCTAATATCCTTACCATCCTCAGATTTAATTGGAATATTTTGCAAATTAGGATCACTTGAGGCTAACCTACCTGTGGTTGTTGCTGCAAGTAAAAAAGATGTATGAACCCTATTTGTTTGAGGATTAATATGTTCTGGCAAAGAATCGGAGTAAGTATTTTTTAATTTAGAAACCTGTCTCCAGTCTAAAACTAATTGTGGAAACTTATGTCCTTTAAACGCAAGATCCTCTAGAACTGTTGCACTTGTGGCAAAACTTCCTTTTTTTGTTTTTTTTAGGTCTGATATTTTTAGATCGTTATACAAAATTTCTCCTAGTTGTTTAGGAGAAGCAATATTAAATTCTTTTTTTGAAATTTTAAAAACTTCCTTTTGAATTCTTTCGATTTTTTTCTCAAATTTAGAGGATAAAGACTTTAGAAATTTACTATCAATTTTGATACCTTCTATTTCCATGAAAGCTAAAAGCTTAATCATTGGTTTTTCAAAAATTTCGTAAATATTAACCATTTTTTCCTCTTTTAAGCTTTTGTAAAATTTTTTGTAAAGCCTATAGGTAATATCAGCATCTTCTGCTGCGTAGTCTTTGGCTTTTTCAATGTCAACTTCGCTAAAATTTATTTCCTTTTTTCCAGATCCAACTAGGTCTTTAAATGAAATTGTTTTATGACCTAGATGAATTTCTGATAAAGTATCCATATTGTGTCTGTTTTTACCAGCATCCAAAACATAAGACATAAGCATTGTATCTTCCATTGATGAAATATTTATTCCATGTTTAAACAATACTATGAAATCGAATTTAATATTTTGACCTATCTTTTTAATACTTGGGTCTTCAAGTAAAGGCTTGAGTTTTTGGATTGCAATATCTTTGTTTATGCAACTTTTTGAATTATGACCAATTGGAATATAACAAGCTTTTCCAATTTTAGAACATAAAGAGACACCAATTAGTTCAGCTTGGTGTGGATTTAATGAACTTGTTTCGGTGTCTACTGCTACTTCTCCTGCCTCCTCTGCTTCTTTTATCCAATCATCGATTTGTTTTGGATCTGTTATTAAATGGTATTCTTTTTTACTAATTGTTTTGACATTTTCTTCAATTCTTTGTTTTGTTGAAGCACCAACTAAATTTGGTTCACCATAAGCTGATATTGCTGAACTTAGCAACCTATTGAACTCCATTTCTCTTAAAAATTTATAAAGTTTATCTTTATCAACTTCTTGTAATTTAAATTCAGTTAAATTCATTTTTACAGGTGCGTCATGTTTTAAAGTAACTAATTTTTTACTTATTAGGGCTTTATCTTTATTTTCTATGAGTGTTTCTCTTCTTTTATTCTGCTTAATTTCATGCGCAGACTCTAAAAGTTTATCTAAATTTCCATATTTATTGATTAATTCAGCTGCTGTTTTTACTCCAATGCCTGGTACTCCTGGAACATTATCACTACTATCACCAGCTAGAGCTTGAACATCAATTATTTTATCAGGATTAACACCAAATTTATTTTTTACATCTTCTTCCGAAATAAATTTATTTTTCATTGGATCAAAAATACGGACATTTTTTTTATACAACTGCATTAAATCTTTATCTGAAGAAACAATAGTTACTTTTGCACCTTTTTTTAAGATTTGATCTACATATGTTGCTATTAAATCATCTGCTTCATAATTAATAAGTTCTACAGATGGCAAACTAAATGCTAAAACAGATTTCCTAATATATTCAAATTGTGGAGCTAAATCATCAGGTGCTTCAGAACGATTTGCTTTGTAATCTTTATAAATTTCATTTCTAAAAGTTTTTCTAGCAGAGTCGAAAATAACAGCAAAATGAGTTGGTTTTTGTTTGTTCTCATCTGATTTTGAATCTTCTAGAAGTTTAAAAAGCATGCTACAAAATCCACTCACTGCTCCAGTTGGCAGTCCATCACTTTTTCGTGTAAGAGGAGGTAAAGCATAGTAAGCTCTAAAAATATAACCTGAACCATCAATTAGATAAAAATGATCATTTTTTTGAATTTTGCTCATTGTAAATAAATATAGATTATCGATTAAAATAAGAGTATTATTTTTTATGGAACTTATAAAGCAAAATACTCAATCAAAAATAATTAAATCATTAATTGTTATTTTTTTAGGCTCTATAATTCTAGCAATTTCAGCTAAGATAAAGATACCTTTCTACCCAGTGCCGATGACTATGCAAACATTTGTTGTATTGTTTTTAGGAATAAGTTTTGGATATAAAATTGCTGTATCCACTGTAGCTTTATATTTATTAGAAGGGATTATAGGTTTACCTGTTTTTTCTAATTCTCCAGAAAAAGGTGTTGGTTTAGTTTATTTTACTGGTCCAACAATGGGCTATCTCATTGGGTTTCTTTCAGCTTGCTTTATGTCGTCTTTTATTAAATCTGAAAACAATTATTTCTCAATTTTTTTAAAATTAATCTTTTCAGTCTCTACTATTTATATCCTTGGTATTTTGTGGCTAGGTACTTTAATAGGTTGGGATAAACCTATTATTAAATTGGGTGTAATGCCTTTTTTATTAGCAGAATTTTTCAAAATTGCCTTATTAACAGTTTTGAGTAAGAAAATATTAAAGTTTAGAAAATTTATTTAGGTGATCTTTTAGATAAAATTCTTTGCAAAGTTCTTCTGTGCATCTTAAGCCTTCTTGCAGTTTCAGAAACATTCCTGTTACAAAGTTCAAATACTCTATGAATATGTTCCCACTTTACTCTATCCGCAGACATTGGATTTTCAGGTGGTGCAGCTTTTTTTGCAGGATCAGCTAATAAAGCTTTTTCAACATCGTCAGCATCAGCCGGTTTAGCAAGATAATCTATTGCACCTTCTTTAATCGCTGCTACAGCTGTTGGAATATTACCATAACCTGTAAGCATTATAATTCTGCTCTCAGCGTTAGATGACTGAATTTGTTTTACAACCTCTAAACCATTACCATCACCTAACCTTAAATCAACAACTGCAAAACCTGGTTTTTTGGCTTTGACCGAATCGATACCTTTTTGTACACCCTCAGCTTGAAAAACTTCAAAACCTTTCTTTTCCATAGCTCTAGCTAGCCTCTCCCTAAAAGGGTTGTCATCATCGACTATTAATAGTGATTTATTCTCAAAATCACTTAAATTTTGTAATGTTGGCTGATCTTTCATGTAGCTAGATATGGTCATTTTTTTCCACATTTCAATAGTAATTATTTACTTTACATTGAATAACTATTGAATTAATTGCTGCAATTACTAAAGTTTTTTTAAAATAAAAAGACTTTTTTTTGTTAAATTTTTTTGGGGGGCATTTTAAATGCAAAAATTTAAGTCAGTTGAAAACTTAGTTAATCAACTGAGACCAAATAAACCGGTTTACTGTATAAGAAAGAATTCTATTCTTTCTGCTTCAAAGTACTTTCAAAAAAAATTTCCAGGCAAGATTCTATTTGCAGTAAAAACTAATCCTCATTCAGAAGTAATTAAAACCATTATTAAGAGTGGAATTGAGGAATTTGATGTTGCATCAATTGAAGAAATTAAGGCTGTGAGGAAATTTAGTCAAACAGCAAAATGTTCATTTATGCACACTGTAAAAAGTAGAGAAAGTATAAACGAAGCTTATTTTAAGTATGGAATAAAAACTTTCGCTCTAGATACAAAAGATGAATTAATTAAGATTATTGAAAGTACAGGTAATGCAAAAGATCTTGAACTATTTGTAAGAGTATCTGTATCCAATGAACATGCTGAGATTGATTTATCAAAAAAATTTGGTGCTTTAAACTCAGAAGCTTCTGGGCTTTTAAGATTGGCCAAAAACCATTCAAAAAAAATTGGCCTCAGCTTTCATGTAGGGTCCCAATGCATGCACCCAATTTCTTACGTTAAAGGAATTAATGAAATCGGAAATATAATTAAAAAAACTAAAATTATTCCTGATTACATAAATGTTGGGGGAGGATTTCCAACAATATATCCAGACCTTATTCCACAATCCCTTGATAATTATTTTGATGAAATAAGAAAAGGATTGAAAAATTTAAAAATAAAAAACTTACCAGAAATTATTTGTGAACCTGGAAGAGCTTTAGTAGCTGAAAGTGGCTCAACAATAGTAAGAGTAAATTTGAGAAAAAAGCAAAAACTTTATATAAATGATGGAACTTATGGAACTCTTTTTGATGCGGGTACTCCAAATATTGTTTTTCCATCAAAAATGATTAAAGACAGCTCAAATAAGATTATCTCAAAAAAATTAACAGCGTTTGATTTTTATGGTCCAACTTGTGATAGTATGGATTATATGAAGGGTCCTTTTCTTCTTCCAAATAATATAAAAGAAAATGACTATATCGAATTAGGTCAATTAGGATCTTATGGATTAACCTTTAGAACACAATTTAATGGTTTTTATTCAAATGAAATTTATGAAGTTGAAGACAGTCCAATAATGAGTCTTTACGATAAAGAAGTAAATAAAGCTACTTTGGTGGCTTAATGTCAGATAAAAAAAACCTAGGTCACAATAGTAAAAAAGATTTTCTCAAAAATCCTGTTGAACATATTGATATTACATCTTTTGACACTAGAGAGATTATTTCATCAATGGAAAAAATGTCTTTTGTTTCAAGAGAAACAGCAAATGCAGCAAATATCTACAACGAGATGCTAAAAGATAAGGACTGCACAATTTTTTTAACTTTAGCTGGTTCTACTTCGGCAGCAGGTTGTATGAATATTTATAAAGATCTCGTTAAATATAATATGGTTGATGCAATTGTAGCTACTGGGGCTTCAATCATAGATATGGATTTTTTTGAGGCTTTAGGTTTTAGGCATTATCAAGGATCACAATTTCAAAATGATACTGAATTAAGAAAAAATTATATCGATAGAATTTATGACACATATATAGATGAAGATGAATTACAAGTTTGTGATAAAAAAATTTGTGAAATAGCTGATGGTTTAGAGCCAAGAAGTTACACATCTAGAGAATTTATACAAGAGATGGGTAAATATTTAAAAAAAAACTCTGTAAAAAAGGACTCCTTAATTGAGACAGCATTTGACAAAAATGTTCCTATATTTTGTCCAGCTTTCACAGACTCTAGCGCTGGTTTTGGCTTAGTAATACATCAAGAAAAAAACCCAAAAAATCATATGACAATTGACTCGATAAGGGAGTTTAGAGAGCTGACTGAAATTAAAATACAGTCTAAAGGATCAGGTTTGTTTATGATCGGTGGTGGAGTTCCAAAAAATTTTATTCAAGATACTGTAATTTGTGCAGAGCTTTTAGGTAAAGAGGTTGATATGCATAAATATGCTATACAAATTACTGTTGCCGATTCAAGAGATGGTGCTTGTAGTAGTTCAACTCTTAAGGAGGCTAGTTCTTGGGGTAAAGTTGATGTTACTAAAGAACAGATGGTTTTTGCAGAGGCAACAAGTGTACTACCTTTGATTGCAAGCGATGCTTATCACAAGGGTGAATGGAAAAAGAGAAATAATAAAAATTTTTCGAAAATTTTTGGAAATTAACTTGCAATATCTTTCAAATAAAAATGGTTTTTTAGGAATTGATAATAAGTTTAATTTTAAAGAAAAAGTCGTCATTGTTCCTTTTGGATTAGAAAAAACTGTAAGCTACGGCGGTGGGACTAGAAATGGCCCGAAAGAAATAATTAAAGCATCTCATCAAGTTGAGTTATACGATGAAGAATTAAATTGCGAACCCTACAAGAAAATAGGTATTAAAACATTAAAACCTTTTAAAATTGATAAAAATATAGATAAAGCTCTAAAAAAAATATCAAAAGTAAATAATGAAATACTAAATAAGAAACTCTTTCCGATGACTCTTGGAGGAGAACATTCAATCACACCAGGGTGTATAGAGCCTTTTGTCAAAAGACATAAAAAGATTTGTATTTTGCACTTTGATGCTCACGCAGATTTGAGAGATAGTTATAATGGAGAAAAGTTTTCACATGCCTCAGCTATTAGAAGATGTCTTGATTATAAAAACGTTTCAATAATTTCATTTGGAATAAGAAATATTTCTAAAAATGAAGTCCCTTTTTTGAAAAAAAATAAACACAGAATAAATATTTTTTGGGCCAAAGATAAGACTAAATGGAATATGAAAAAATTTAAAAAACTAATAAAAAATAAAACTGTTTATCTAACATTTGATGTAGATGGTTTAGACTCAAGTTTAATGCCGGCAACTGGTACACCAGAACCAGGTGGATTATTTTGGGATGAAACTTTAAATATAATAAAAATTGCAGCTAAAAATTCAAATATTGTAGGTGCAGATATTAATGAACTAGCTCCCATTAAAGGTTTTAACTCATACAATTTTCTTGTTGCAAAACTAGCTTATAAAATTTTAACTTATAAATATTTATATTAATATTATATTGGTTTTAAAGTATTTAGGAGCATTCTAAATGGAATTAACATCAATAGGGCTACAAAAATCTTAACACCCAGGTCACCTAATGCAAGTGTTATCCAGGGTACTCCTGTTGCATAAAATGATATTGAAAAAAATAAAAAAGTATCGATTATAGATCCAATAACTGAGGATGTTAGTGGTGCGATAAACCATTTTTTTTTTCTTAGATAATCAAAAATTTGAACATCTAAAAGTTGTGCAATTAAAAAGGCTGTACCAGATCCTATAGCGATTCTAACAGATATAAGATCAGCAAAATTTGTTGAAAAAATTAGGGTAAAACTAATTCCTATTGTAAAACCAATATATACAATATTTCTTGCAATCAACTTTCCATAAGTTCTATTAGCTAAATCTGTGATGAAAAAGGCAATTGGATAACTAAATGCTCCATAAGTTAAAACCTCATCTAGTCCATAATATTTAATTGGGAATTGAACTAAATAATTTGATGATAAGATTACAGCCCCCATTAATAATGAGAGTATTAAAAATAATTTACTCATTAAGCTGTTTTAGATTGAACTATTTTTTTTTGAAATGGAGATTTTATTAATAGACTTTTTTTTAATTTTTTTAATCTAGGGGATAAATTTTTATTTTTTACTGTCTTTAAAAATTCATCAAAACTACCTTTTTTATCAACGGACCTGACTCCTGCATTGCTAACAGTTAATTTTAAACTTCTTCTTAAAAGTTCACTTGTAAATTTAACCTTTTTTAAATTAGGTAAAAATCTTCTTTTAGTCTTATTGTTAGCATGACTGACGTTATGACCTTTCATTGGATTTTTTCCAGTAAGTTCACATTTTTTTGACATAATAATCTCGACTATATAAGGCGAGATATTGATTGCGTCAAGTTTATAAGAATTGACTTACTTACTTTTTCCTATTATTTCACTGAAATTCTTTACACCATCTTTTGATAATAATTCCTTGAGCTCTTTTTTTATCATGTTTACTATATTTGGACCCCTAAACACCATCCCTGTATATAATTGAACATAATTGGCGCCTGCTAGAAATTTATTATACGCACTTTTACCTGAATCTATTCCACCTACTCCAATAATTTTAATTTTTCCATTAAGAATCTTATAAAATTTTTTTATCAACTTTGTAGATTTTTCCTCAATAGGTTTACCAGATAATCCACCCTTTTGATGTTTTTGTATATTGCTTAAACTATCTCTTGATGAGTCTGAGGTATTTGAAATTATTACAACTTCAATATTATTATCTAAAAGAACCTCTGAAATCTTGTTAATTTCTTTATCATCAATATCTGGTGATACCTTTACAGCTATTGGAATTTCAGAATTTAAGCTTTTTTTTTCCTCACCTATAGACTTAAGTAACTCACCTAATTTTTCTTTGTCGTGAAAACTTCTTAAATCTTCAGTATTTGGTGAAGAAATATTTATTGTAATATAATCAGCCACCTCATGGAATATCTTTAAACCTTCAATGTAATCTTTAAGTCTATTTTTCGTATCTTTATTTGGGCCTATGTTTATTCCAAGTAGACCAGTTTGTTCATTAGACTTAATTCTTTCAACAACATTCAATGCACCAAGATTATTAAAACCTAATCTATTTATTAATGCCTCATCCTCAACCAACCTAAAAACTCTAGGTTTAGAATTTCCATACTGTTTTAATGGAGTAATTGTTCCAACTTCGACAAACCCAAAACCTAGTTTAAATAATGAATTATATACCTCGGCATTTTTATCAAAACCTGCTGCCATACCAATTGGGTTATCTAAATTTTTGCTAAACAATTTAGTTTTAAATAATGGGTTATTTTTTTCTTCATCTAAAACATTTGGTACAAAATTAAATTTCAATGATTTGATAGCTAAATTATGCGCTGTTTCAGGATCTAATTTAAAAATTAAAGATCTTAGGTTTGAAAACATTATTTAATCTTATTTATTATAAGATCTTTTGTTTCTTTAACACCAAAAAAACTTATAAAAAAACCCATTCGAGGACCATTTTCATCACCAAATACGACTTCGTAAATCAATTTAAACCAATTTCTAAGATTATCTGAATAACCATTATCTTTTCCAGTTGAATAAATCAATGTTTGAATA
This sequence comes from uncultured Pelagibacteraceae bacterium, assembly GCA_902572005.1. Classification (GTDB taxonomy): domain Bacteria; phylum Pseudomonadota; class Alphaproteobacteria; order Pelagibacterales; family Pelagibacteraceae; genus Pelagibacter. The sequence continues at coordinate 10,599 of CACGEC010000008.1, forward strand.
TCCTCTGGCGTCATTGAATCATCACATTTATCTAAAGTTTTTATTAAAGCTTCTAAGGCAATTTTTTCTTCATTGTTGGGTTTTTTATATTTTTTTTGTAATTTTATTACATCACTAAAATATTTGATAGCATATCCAACTAACTTATCAAAAATAGGATGGTCTTTTTCAGAAATGTTAGTTTTATATTTTTTAACAAATTTCCATAAAAGTTCTTTTTTTCCCGCATTACTGGCTTCAACAAGATTTAACAGCATTGAAAAAGACATCACCATGTCTTCTGTTGGTACCTTACTGTTGTGCACATGCCAAACTGGATTCATTAGTAATTGTAATTCATTTTGTGTTTTTGCTTTTTCGATTAAATCCAAATATTCATCCACAGCCTTAGGCACTATTTCATAATAAAGTTTTTTAGCTCTTTTTGGATTTTGATACATATATAAAGAAAGGCTTTCTGGTGAAGCATATTGAAGCCATTGATCTATTGTGATCCCATTTCCTTTTGATTTTGAAATTTTTTCACCTTTTTCATCTAAAAATAATTCATAGGCAAAACCAGAAGGATTTGATTTTCCAATAAGTTTAATTATCTTTGAGGATAAAATTGCACTTTCAATTAGATCTTTTCCATACATTTCAAAGTCAACATCTAAAGCAAACCATCTCATTGCCCAATCAACTTTCCACTGTAATTTACAATTTCCATCCAAAATACTAATTTCTAAATCTTTTCCTTTATTATCGAAAATAATTGTTGAACTTTCTTTATCTATTTTTTTAACTGGTATTTCTAAGACATGTCCTGTTTCAGGACATATAGGTAAAAATGGACTATAGGTTTTTTGACGTTCTTTTCCCAATGTTGGTAATATAATGTTCATTATTCCATCATAGTTTTTCAAAATTGTTTTAAGGGAAGAGTTAAAAAATCCAGATTTGTAAAGATGAGTAGAGCTTTTAAAATTATAATCAAAATTAAAACTATCTAAAAATTTTTTTAACATTTCATTATTGTGCTCTCCAAAGCTATCAAATTTATTAAAAGGATCAGGAACTTGAGTTAGTGGTTTATGAAGATTTTTTTCTAATATTTCTTTTTGAGGCACATTTTCTGGAACTTTTCTCAATCCATCCATATCATCTGAGAAAGTGATTATTTCTGTAGGAACATCTGTCAATTGATTAATTGCATTTACCATCATCGAGGTTCTAGCAACTTCCCCAAATGTTCCTATATGTGGAAGGCCGCTGGGACCATAGCCTGTTTGAAGAGTAATTTTTCCTTTTTTTTCAATAAAAGATTTTCTCTCACGAAGCATCTTTTTTGCTTCAACAAAAGGCCAAGCACTAGTTTTTTCTAAATTTTCTTTTTTAATCATAGATAATTCAAATAAAATCTTAAATTAATGATTTAACTAATTCTTATAGAGTTGAAATTTATTTACCATAAAATAATGTTCTTTCAAAATGTCTAATTATAAAACTGTTTTTTTTACGCTAGGAATTCTCCAAATAATTCTTGGAATTTTTATGTTGATTCCAATAATTGCACAATTTTTTTATGCAGAGATTGATTCCTCTTTTTTTGGCGCCTCAATAATCACAATTATTTTTGGAACTTTATTTTTTTTATCAAATTTAGATCATGATAAAAAATTAAATTTGCATCAAGCATTTCTTCTTACTTCACTATCTTGGTTAAGTATAGCAATCTTTGGGTCTTTACCTTTTGTTTTTTCAGGGATCTATTTTTCTTTTACGAATGCCTTTTTTGAAAGTATGTCAGGAATTACAACAACTGGTTCTACAATTATTCCAAACTTAGAAGATATGCCTAAAGGTATTTTGTTGTGGAGAGCTTTGCTTCAATGGTTAGGTGGAATAGGTATAATTGTAATGGCTATTACACTCATGCCAATTATGAATGTTGGAGGAATGCAGTTATTTAAAATCTCTAATAATGACTCTTCTGAAAAAATTCTTCCAAAATCAAAAGAAATTGCACTTCGATTAATTTATATCTATTTGGCTTTGACTGCTTTGTGCGCAATATCCTATAAAATTCTTGGGATGAATATCTTTGATAGTATAACACATTCAATGACAACAATAGCTACAGGTGGGTTTTCTAACTACAATGAGTCTATTGGATTTTTTAATAGTTATTCAATTGAAATTTCAGCGATGATATTTATAATTTTAGGAAGCCTTCCTTTTATAGCTTACATAAAATTTTTAAGCGGTAATAAAAAAATTTTTTTATCAGATATACAGATAAAAGCCTTTTTAAAAATTATTGTTTTTAGTATTATCATCCTATCAATATTTTTAGCTATAAAGAATTCAGACCAACTAAATATAAGATCTATTTTTTTTAATGTTATTTCAATTTTATCAGGGACTGGATATGTTAATGCACAATTTGATACATGGGGTGGTTTCCCATTAATTCTATTTTTAGTTTTGATGTTTATAGGTGGGTGTGCTGGATCAACAACATGTGGTATCAAAATTTTTAGAATACAAATTCTTTATTCATTTATTTCTAATCAGCTTAAAAAAACTATCTATCCAAAGGGTATTTTTGTTTTGAAATACAATCAAAACCCGGTTGATAACAAATTTATAGGATCAATAATTTCTTTTATATACATGTATTTTGTTATTTTTTTTATAATAGCTGCACTTTTATCTTTAAGTGGTCTTGATTTTATTACTTCAATATCAGGTGCGGCTACGTCTATTTCAAACGTTGGACCTGGATTAGGTTCAATTATTGGACCAAATGGAAATTTTTCATCCTTACCAGATTTTTCTAAATGGATATTATCACTTGGAATGATTTTAGGTAGACTAGAACTTTTTGCAATATTAGTATTGTTCTTACCTTCTTTTTGGAGAAATTAAAAATGATAGAAATTAAGAAACCTTCTTTTTCTGAAATGTTCTCAATTTACTTTGATAAAAGAATGATTAAAATTTTACTACTAGGTGCAATTTCTGGTTTTCCTTGGGTTTTAATTGGTAGTAGTCTTAGTCTGTGGTTAAAGGAAGATGGGTTAAGTAGATCTACAATCGGTTGGGCTGGATTAATTTTTGGAGTATATGCATTTAATTATTTATGGGCACCTTTAATTGATAGAATACAAATTCCTTTCTTAACAAAAAGGATAGGTCATAGAAGAGGTTGGATTGTTTCGATGCAAGTATTAATCTTAATCTCTCTTTTTTTATGGAGTATTATTGATCCATCAGAAAACTTAGCATTAGTAATCACTGTTGGTTTAATAATAGCTGTAGCATCTGCAACTCAAGATATTACTGTGGATGCTTTGAGGATTGAACAAATTGGTGAGAATGAGGGGAAATCAATGGCCGCAGGAGCAGCAATGGCTGTCGTAGGTTGGTGGAGCGGATATAAACTTGGTGGAGTAATATCTTTATTTTCAGCAGAATATCTACAAAAAATAGGATTTGAAAACTATTGGCAATTAACATTTTTAATTTTAGGTGTGCTTGTAATCCTAATGAATATAGGACTAATGTTTGTGGAAGAAACAGGATCGATTGAAAGACAAAATAAACAAAAAGAGTCAGATAAAATAATTTCAAATAAATTTGAAAAAGAAAATATAATTACAAAATTTATTACTTGGATTGGAGGTACTATCGGTGGACCAATATTAAGTTTCTTTAAGAAAAATGGTTTTTCAATAGCAATCGGTATTTTAGGTTTTGTTTTTTTATTTAAAGTTGGTGAAGCATTTCTAGGAAGAATGTCTATAATTTTTTATAAAGAAATAGGGTTTAGTAAATCAGATATAGCAATATATTCAAAAACATTAGGTTGGGTTACAACAGTATTATTTACACTTTTGGGTGGATTGTTTGTAATAAGATCTGGTGTCTTGAAAGCAATGTTTTTTGCTGGGATACTCATGGCAAGCACTAATCTATTATTTAGTGTACTAGCATGGAGTGACAAATCAGAACTTTTATTTGCTGTTGCGGTCATTTTTGACGATATCGCAGCAGCGTTTGCGACTGTGGCCTTTGTAGCTTTTATTTCACTACTAGTTGATCGTTCTTATACCGCTACACAGTACGCTCTCTTAGCTTCTATAGGCACTGCAGGAAGGACAACTTTAGCATCTTCTTCAGGGGCGCTCGTAGATTGGCTAAATGGTGATTGGGGGACATTTTTCATTTTAACTGCACTAATGGTAATTCCGTCTCTAATAATATTGTGGATTATGAGAAACAAACTTCAACTCAGTGAAAAATAATTTTTTTAATTACCCTGTAGCAAATATTTATTCAAAACCCTCTTTGAATTCTGGGGTAACTTCTCAAATTTTATATGGAGAAAAATTTAAAATTTTATCTAAAAAAAAGTATTGGATTAAAATTAAAACGAGTTTTGACAATTATGTTGGGTATATTAAAAAAGGTAAATTTGATAAAACTTTTAAACCCACAAATAAAATTTGTAAATTAAAGTCAAGAATTTTTAAACGGATAAATAATAAATTTATATCAACTAATAATTTTCTTTGTTTCGCATCAGGTATTTCAATAAAAAATCGTAACAATAATTATGTAGAATTTGAAAAAAACAAATGGGTGAAGGCAAATGATATAAAAAAAATTGATCATTATGAAAATAATTTTTCGAGAATTTTAAAGTTATTTTTAAATACGAAATATTTATGGGGTGGAAAAACTTTTAAAGGAATAGATTGTTCAGCTTTAATCCAGGTTTATTTTTATTATAATAGAGTTTTTTTTCCACGAGACTCTAAAGATCAAGTAAAATTTTGTAAGAAAAAAAAGAATAAGGAATTATCAAAAGGTGATATTATTTTTTGGAAAGGCCATGTAGGCGTCTGCTTAAATCAATCAAAATTCATTCATGCCTATGGTCCCAAAAAAAAAGTATTAATTATGCCGACAAATTATACAATTAAAGTGATTCATAAAACTGCAAAATTAATAATAAAAAAAGTAAGCAATATTAATAATTATTAATCTCGACCAAAATTTGGTTTATCAATATCTTGTTTAAGCTTAATAATTTTAATCCTAACTTTTTTGGTTTTAATCAATTTTTTAAGAATTGATTTATTATTTTTTTTATTAATATCTTTCTTAAAGGACTTTAAGTTTTTAATGAACAGATCTATAGCTTTTGTAATATTAATTTTGTTATCAAAAAAAATATCTCTCCACATTATTTCATTTGAAGCTGCTATTCTTGAAAAATCTCTTAAACCTCCAGCGCTATATTTAATAAGATTAAATTTTAGTATTTTTTCAAAATCCTGCGCTGACTTAACCAAATTATAAGCAATTAAATGCGGTAAATGACTTGTAATTGAAAAAATTTTATCATGTTTTTCAGAGCTCATAATTACAGTTTTAGAACCTACTTTTTTCCAAAAAGAATTAAGAAATTTCAAATGTTTTAAATTAGTTTTTTTATCTTTAATTAAGACACACCACTTATCCTCAAACATATTATCTTTACCATGTTCTGGTCCACTTACTTCTGATCCTGTTATTGGGTGACTTCGAGTCCAATGAATACCTCTTTTTAAAAATTTTTTAATAATTTTAGAAGACTCAATTTTTGAAGAACCAATATCGGTAATTATTGTATTTGGAGAAACAAAATTATTAATTTTTAAAATTATTTTTTTGTATTCGCTCGTTGGTGTACAAAAAATAATTAGATCTGAATTAACCACTGCATCCTTTAATGACTTTACAATTTTTCCAGGTAACTTTAGTTTTTTTATTTTGGAAATATTTAGTTTTGATTTTTCATAAACAAATATTTTTTTTGCTATTTTTTTTTTCGAAATTTTTCTTAACAAAGAAGAACCTAGTAACCCACACCCTATAATTAATACATTTTTCATCTTTTAAATATACTTTTGGTAACCTGCATAAATTTCAAATTTTCTTTTTTGGATCCAATAGTCAATCGCAACATATTTTTCATTTTATAACCATCTTCAGTGGATCTTAAAATAATTCCCTTCGTTTTTAATTTTTTATAAAAAAATTTGGCTTTTAACTTACATTTTGTAAAGTCTAATAATAAAAAATTTGCAGAAACTTTATTTGAATTAATATCATAATTATTTAAGAAGTCTCTCAATTTTGTTGCATAAAAAATATTGTGTTTAATCGAACGAGATATGAATTTATTATCTTTAAGAGATTCTATGGCTGCTTTTTGTGCAACTTCGTTGACGTTAAATGGAGGTTTGATAATATTGAGAGCATTAATAATTTTTTTTGATCCATACCCCCACCCTACTCTTAAAGATGACAAACCATAAATTTTTGAAAATGTCCTTAATATAAAAACATTTTCTTTGTTTTTAAATAAATCTAAACCGGATTTATAATCTAAATTTTTCATATATTCTGCGTAAGCATCATCCACCACCAATAAAATATTTTTTCTTAATTTTTTTCTTAACTTAATCAATTCAATCTTAGTTAAATAAGTTCCAGTTGGATTATTTGGATTAGCCAAAAATATTATTTTAGTTTTTTTTGTTACTTTTTTTATAATTTCTGGAATTGATATTTTAAACTTTTTTTCTTTCGCAAAAATAACTTTTGCACCAACTATTTTTGCATATATTCTGTACATCAAAAAACTAAACTGTGGAACAATTACCTCATCTTTCGGTTTAAGAAAAAGCTGACACAACATCTGAATAACTTCATCTGATCCAGCACCACAAATAATTTTTTCTTTATCACATTGAAATTTTTTAGAAATTTGATTTCTTAATTCTTTTGATTTACCATCAGGATATCTAAATAAATTTAAATTTTTACCAGATATTACCTTTTTAACTCTTGCACTTACTCCAAGGGCTGATTCATTTGCAGAAAGTTTTATAATTTTTTTTAATTTTCTAATGCTCGATTTTCCTGGCTTGTAAGCATCAATGTCAATTTTTCTAAATTTTATAGTTGTCATGTTTTAAATTTAAGCCTCTTTATAAATAAAATAACAATTTTTCATATAGTATTAGTTCAAATTTTTTTAAAATTGACATACTAAATAACTTCTTGTACAAAATTTATGCGCTGATTTACCTGAATTGCGAGCGCTTTAAAAAAACCGCTAAAAAAGTTTTTTTCTCTCAATTCAGATTTTGGCTTTTACTATGAATATTAAAAAAAATATAAAAACTCTTATAATTAAGAAACCCTTAAAATTAGATTGTGGTCAAATTATAAATGACTACCCTTTAGCTTATGAGACATATGGGTCACTTAATGAAAACAAAGATAATGCAATTTTAGTTTTTCATGCATTAACTGGTGATCAATTCGTCACTGGTTTAAATCCAATAACAAAAAAGGATGGTTGGTGGTCTTATGCGGTAGGCCAAAATAAATCAATTGATACAAATAAATATTTTGTTATTTGTGCAAACGTTATAGGTGGATGCATGGGGTCTTTTGGTCCAAGCCATATTAATCAAAAAACCGGACAAATATACGGGACTGATTTTCCAGTAATTACAATTAATGATATAGTTAATGCTCAAGTAAATTTATTAGATCATTTTGGAATTAAAAAACTTTTTTCAGTTATTGGAGGTTCGATGGGAGGAATGCAAGTTTTGCAATTTGTTAGCAACTTTCCTGATAAAACAAAAACAGCAGTGCCCATAGCTTGTACATCCAGTCATTCTGCACAAAATATTGCTTTCAATGAACTTGGTAGACAAGCTATTACCGCAGACCACAATTGGATAGAGGGAAAATATTCATCAAAAAATACTGTTCCTGATAAAGGATTGGCAGTCGCCAGAATGGCCGCTCACATTACTTATTTATCTAAAAAAGGTTTACAAGAGAAATTTGGAAGAAAACTCCAAGAAAGAGATGATCTTAAATTTGGATTTGATGCAGATTTTCAAATAGAAAGTTATTTAAGATATCAAGGCTCTATGTTTGTAGATCGTTTTGATGCAAACAGTTATCTTTATATTACTCGTGCAATGGATTACTTTGACTTAGTAAAACAATTTGATGGAAATCTATCAAATGCATTTAAAAATACTAAGGCTAAATTCTTTATTATATCTTTTACCTCAGATTGGCTTTACCCTACTCAAGAAAATAAGGATATAGTCATCGCTTTAAATGCTATTGGTGCAAACGTCGGATTTGTAGAAATAGAGTCTGATAAAGGTCATGATTCTTTTTTGTTAGATGTCCCAGATTTTTTAAAAACTCTGAAAAATTTTTTAGATAGATCATATATTGAATAATAATTATGAAATCAGAATATAAAATAATTGCAAATATAATTACAGAAAATACAAGAGTTTTAGATGTCGGATGTGACGATGGATCTTTAATGGAGTTTTTAAAAAAGGAAAAAAAAGTAGACATTAGAGGTATTGAAATTTCAAAAGAAAAAGTTCAGACCTGTATATCTAAGGGATTGACCGTTATTGAAGGTGACGCTGAATTCGATCTAAAGCAGTTTCCAGATAAATCTTTTGATTACGTAGTGCTGGGGCAAACTTTACAGGCTTTTATAAATCCTGAATTAGTTATTAAAGAACTTTTAAGAGTTGGAAACAAAGCCATAGTAACAATTCCAAACTTTGGTCATTGGAAAGTAAGATTAAATTTATTAGTTCAAGGAACTATGCCGGTCACTCAAACATTACCAAATAAGTGGTATAACACGCCAAATATACACATGTGTACTATTAAAGATTTTTTTAAATTTTCTAAAACAATAAATTTCAAAATTTTTAAATCATTAGCACTTACTAATAAAAACGTATCAACTATAAATAGTTCAAATTTAATATTTAAAAATTTATTTTCTGAACTTGGTATTTTTTTAATTGAAAAATAAAATGAAAATCCAAACAATTAAATGTCTTAAAGACAATTATAGTTATTTAATAATTGACGAAACCAATCTAAATGCTTGTGTTGTTGACCCAAGTGAAGCAAAACCAATAATAGATTTTGTTGAAGGTAATAACTTAAATCTAAAATATATTCTAAATACCCATCATCATTTCGACCATGTAGGTGGAAATATAGAATTAAAAAAGAAATACAATTCAAACATAATTGGATTTGAAGGTGACAAAGATCGTATTCCAGGAATTGACACCATGGTTGAAGATTTAGGAATTTGGAAAAAAGATAATTTTGAGGCAAAAATTTATCATATCCCAGGGCATACAACTGGCCATATTGCTTTCCACTTTTTTAATGAAAAAAAAATTTTCACTGGCGACACCCTATTTTCTTTGGGGTGTGGTAGAATTTTTGAGGGAACATATGAACAAATGTTTAATTCTTTGAAAAAAATTAAAACACTTCCAAAAGATACTGAAATTTACTGTGGGCATGAATATACACTTCAAAATTCTAATTTTTGTGCTGCCTACGACTCAGATAATTTTCAACTTAAAAACAAGATCACTAAAATTAAAGAAAAAATCAAAAATGGATTACCAACTGTACCAACTATTTTAGACGATGAAATACAATGCAATATATTTCTCAAAGCTAAAGATTTAAAAACCTTTTCAAAATTAAGAGATTTAAAGGATAATTTTTAATTTATAGAGCTTGACTAAAGAGTGGCTCGGACTATATTGCGATAATTATAAAACACTTACTTTATGTCATACGCAGTAATACAAACAGGTGGAAAACAATATAAGGTTAAATCTGGTGAAATTCTAAAAATAGAGAAATTGCCAGAATCAAAACCTGACGCTAAAATTGAATTCAAAGAAATTCTAGCTTATGGCGATAATAAAATAATTGAAATTGGCACACCAATTGTTCAAGGAGCAAAAGTAGAAGCTAATTTAATTAAAAATAGCAAAAATAGAACTGTGTTAATTTTTAAGAAAAGAAGAAGACAGAATTCAAGAAGAAAAAATGGTCATAGACAAGAGTTTTCCATGATAAGAATAAATAAGATTTTTTCCAAAGATGGTAAAATTTTGTCTGAAGCTGAAAAAATTTCTAAGTCCTCAAAAAAAGAGGAAATTAAGAAAGAAGTGAGTAAATAATCGGTAATTAATTATGGCAACAAAAAAAGCAGGTGGGTCATCTAGAAACGGACGAGACAGTGCAGGTCGAAGACTCGGGGTGAAAAAATATGGTGGGGAAACCGTAATACCTGGAAACATAATTGTTAGACAAAGAGGTACTAAGATATTTCCAGGCGAAAATGTTGGAATGGGTAAAGATCATTCGATTTTTTCAGTGGTCAAAGGAAAAGTAGTTTTCAAAAAAACTAAATCAGATAGAACTTTTGTTTCAGTAAAACCCAATTAATAGTACAACTTAAAATAGCGTTGTATTATGAAATTTTTAGATCAAGTAAAAATATATGTTAAAGCTGGAAACGGTGGTGACGGTTCTCCTAGTTTTAGAAGAGAAAAATTCATTGAATTTGGTGGACCAGATGGTGGTGACGGAGGAAATGGAGGTTCGGTAATATTACAAGCTGAGAGAAACCTTAACACTTTAATTGATTATAGATACCAACAACACCACAAAGCTAAAAGAGGTGATAACGGCGCCGGTCAAAATCGAACTGGAAAAAGTGGATCAGATTTAATTCTTAAAGTTCCTTTAGGTACACAGGTTTTTGAAGAAGATAACAAAACATTAATTTTTGATTTTGTTAAAATCGGAGAAAAATTTGTTGCCGCTAGTGGAGGCAAAGGTGGTCTGGGGAATACAAGATTTAAAAGTTCAACTAATCGAGCTCCAAGAAAATTTACAAAAGGATCTATTGGGGAAGAGTTTATAATATGGCTTCAATTAAAAACAATCGCTGATATTGGAATAGTAGGTTTACCAAATGCAGGAAAGTCTAGTTTGTTATCAGCAATAACAAATGCAAACCCTAAAATTGCAAACTACCAATTCACTACTTTAAATCCTAATCTTGGAGTAGCAAACTATGATGATAAAGAGGTTACTTTGGCAGACATCCCAGGGTTAATTGAAGGAGCACACAAAGGCACGGGCCTTGGAATACAATTTTTAAAGCATGTAGAGAGATGTAAATCACTCTTACACATGATTGATATTACCAATATTGACATCAAAAAAAGTTATAACCAAGTTAAAAATGAGCTAAAAAAATATAGCTCTAAGCTTTCTAAAAAAAAAGAATTAATAGTTTTAAATAAAACTGACTTGATTAATAAAGATGAGATTAAAAAAATTTTAAAAGAGTTTTCAAAAAATACAAAATCTGAAGTTATTTTATTGTCAACATTTGAAAAAAAATCCGTGTCCAAAATCAAAGCAAAACTAATTAATTATGCATCTTAAAAATTCAAAAACAATTGTAATAAAAATTGGATCATCTCTATTAGTTGATAAAAATAAAAAGATTAGAAAAAAATGGTTATCTAGTTTTGCAAAAGATATTAAAAAATTAAAAGAAAAAAAAAAGAAAATAATAATTGTAAGCTCTGGAGCGATAGCTCTTGGATGTATAAAGATGAATTATAATAAATCTAATATTAAACTAGATAAGAGCCAAGCAATAGCATCAGTGGGTCAAATAGAATTAATGAATTTATTTTCTAAAATATTTCTAAAATCCAAATTAAATATTTCTCAGATTTTATTGACCTTGGATGATACTGAGGAGAGAAGAAGATCAATAAATGCTAAAAGAACTTTCGAAAATTTGTTTGACCTCAATTATATCCCAATTGTGAATGAAAATGATACGATTGCTACATCAGAAATAAAATATGGGGACAATGATAGACTGGCATCTAGAGTTGCTCAGATAACAAATGCAGATACTCTAATATTGTTGTCAGATGTTGATGGACTCTTCACAAAAAACCCAAAAAAATTTAAAAATGCAAAATTGATTAAAGAAATAAATAATTTAGATAAGGATATACAAAATATTCATACCAAGGGAATAACCAAACTTGGAAGTGGCGGAATGAATACTAAAATCGAAGCAGCTAAAATTTGTAATTTAGCTGGATGTAATATGGTTATTGCAAATGGACTATATCTAAATCCAATAAATCAAATAGAAAAAAAAAATAATTGTACCTGGTTTTTTTCAAGAATTTCAAAACTACATGCAAGAAAAAAATGGATAATTAGCTCTGTTTCACCTAAAGGTGAACTTACAATTGACGATGGTGCTAAAAGGGCACTTAAAAACGGAAAAAGTTTATTAGCTGCAGGAATTAAAAAAGTATCAGGAAAGTTTTATAAAGGAGATCATATTAAAATTTTAGATAATAAACGACAGGAATTCGCGAGAGGCTTAAGTTCTTTTTCATCTCAAGAAATAAATAAAATAATAGGGTGTCACTCCAATGAAATTGGGGAGATACTTGGATATGTTTCAAAATCAGAAGTAGTACATAAAGATGATATGGTAGAGGTTTAATGAAAAAAATTTTAATAAATATAGGAAAAAGATCTAAAAAAGCATTTGCTCAAAAAATAGGTACAAATAGAAAAAATAAGATTTTAAAAGATTATTGTCAACTTATAAAGAAAAATAAAAAACTAATTATTAAAGAAAATAAAAAAGACATAATTAATGCTTACAAAAAAAAATTAAAAGATAACTTGATTCAAAGATTAATTTTAAATGACGTAAAAATTTTAGATATAATAAATTCAATTAAAAAAATCTCAAAATTAAAAGATCCAACCAATAAAATTTTAGAAAAATGGAAGAGGCCCAACGGTTTAAATATTTCAAAAATATCTATACCCTTGGGTGTTATAGGAATAATATATGAAAGTAGACCTAACGTAACATCTGACGTAGCTGCTTTATGTTTTAAATCAGGAAACAGTGTTATTTTAAAAGGAGGTTCAGAAGCTTTTTATTCAAATCTAATACTTTCAAATTTGTTTAGAAAGTCTCTCAAAAAAAATAATGTAGACGAAAACTTTGTCCAATTTATTAATATTAAAAATAGAAATGTTGTTACTTTTTTATTAACTAAAATGAATAAATACATTGATATTATAATACCACGCGGTGGAAAAGGTTTAGTTAAAAAGGTCCAAGATTCATCTAATATTCCCACTATTGGACACTTAGAGGGCGTATGTCATACTTACGTTGATAAAGATGCTAATCCAAATATTGCAGAAAAAGTTATTATAAATGCAAAACTAAGAAATGCTGCAATTTGTGGTGCAACAGAGACTATTTTATTTCACCAAAAAATAATTAAAAAATTTGGTAATCAAATTTTAATGAGCTTAGAAAAAAATGGATGTAAAATTATTGGAGATACAAAAATAAGAAAATCTTACCACGGCAAAATAAAAAGAGCCTCTATCAAAGATTGGTCAAAGGAATATTTATCTCCAATTGTCTCTGTAAAATCTGTAAAAAATTTAGATGAATCAATAATGCACATAAATAAATTTGGGACAATGCATACAGATTGTATTATTACCCAAAATATAAAATCTGCAAAAAAATTTTTAAATGAAGTTAAAAGTTCTATTGCTATGCATAATACGTCTACACAATTTGCAGATGGTGGGGAATTTGGTTTTGGTGGCGAAGTAGGGATTTCGACTAATACGCTACCTCCTCGTGGTCCTGTGGGCTTAGACCAGCTGATTTCCTATAAGTATCAAGTCACTAGTAAAGGTAAAATAAGGAAATAATTTGAATTTAAAAAAAGATAAAATTGGAATTCTCGGTGGGTCTTTTGATCCAGCACATAAGGGTCATTTAGCAATATCTAAAGAAGCTATAAAAAGATTTAAACTTAAAAAAGTAATATGGGCTATTACAAAAAAAAATCCATTTAAAAAAAAGAGTAATAAGAATTTATCAATTCGAATTCAAAAATGTAAAGAAATAATAAAAAAATTTAAATCTATAGAAGTAAAATTTTATGAAAACAAAATTAAATCAAATAAAACGATCAATTTAATAAATTATTTAACGAAATACAAAAAAAATGAAATTTTTTTTTTAATGGGAGCTGATAATTTAATTAACTTTCATAAATGGAATAAATGGAAAATAATTTCAAAAAAATGTACTATAGTTGTTTTTGACCGTTACGGTTTTAAAAAAAAATCTTTAAATTCAACAACATATAAAAGGCTAAATAACAAAAATTTGAAGTTTATAGAATTTAATAAAGTCAATATTTCTTCTTCTCAATTAAGAAAAATTTGATAGTCTTAATTTAAATAATGGATAAAATTTCAGATCTAAAACAAATTATTATAAAAACCTTAGACATAAACAAAGCTCAAGATATAGTAAGTATTGACCTCAAGGACAAAAGTTCAATGGCTGATTTTATGATTATTGCAAGTGGTACATCTTCTAGGCATATTCAGTCTCTCTCTGAACAAGTATTAGAAAAATTTAAAGATAATGGCTTAAAGGATTCTAAAATTGAGGGTAAAGAGAGCAACGAATGGAAATTGGTTGATGGAATTGATCTCATTGTTCATATCTTCCATCCTGAAAAAAGAAGATTTTATGAGCTTGAAAAAATGTGGTCTGAATTAATACCTAAAGAAAAACTAATTATATGATTAAAAAATTAAGAATAGTATTTTTATTTTGTTTATTTTTTACTACTACAGCTCAATCTGTTGAAAATAATATTTACAAAAAAATCGACTTATTTGGTGAAGTTATCGAAAAAATTAATAAAGAATATGTTGATGAAATTGATCAATCAAAGAGTATGGATTCTGCAATAAATGGACTTCTGCAGTCTTTAGATCCTTATTCAGCATATATGTCACCTGAAATATTTAATGAGATGCAAACCGAAACTAGTGGGGAATTCGGTGGACTTGGTATTGAAGTAAGCATGGAGGCAGGAGTTGTAAAAGTTATTTCTCCAATAGATGATACACCTGCTTCAAAAGCTGGAATAAAAGCAGGCGACTATATTGTCAAAATTGATGACATCCAAGTTCAAGGAAAGTCTCTTAGTGAAGCTGTAGAATTAATGAGAGGTCCTGTTGGATCTGGGATAGACTTAACTGTACGAAGAAGAGGAGAAAAAAAGGCCTTAACCTTTAATATTATTCGTGAAATTATTCAAATTAAATCTGTGAAAGCTGATCTATTAGAAAAAAATATAGGATATATAAGACTTACTTCGTTTAATGAAAATAGCGGTTCACAAATTAAAAAAGAAATAGAAAAATTTGAAAAAAACGAAAATTTAAATTCTTATATTTTAGACTTAAGAAATAATCCAGGTGGACTTCTTTCTCAGGCAATAAGAATTTCTGATTTTTTTTTAGAAAATGGTGAAATAGTTTCAACAAAAAGTAGAAAAGCCTCAGAGAATAGAAAATGGTTTGCAAAGGAAGGTGACCTCATTAAAGGAAAAACTTTAATTGTTTTAATAAATTATGGTTCGGCCTCGGCATCAGAAATAGTTGCGGGCGCATTAAAAGACCACAAAAGAGCAATTTTGTTAGGTGAAAGCAGTTATGGAAAAGGCTCAGTTCAATCGATCATACCTTTAAAAAATAGAGGAGCAATTAGATTGACTGTTGCAAAGTATTATCTGCCATCAGGTAAATCAATCTCTGAGGTGGGTGTTTCACCAGATATTGAAATCAATGAGGACTCAGATGATTTCAGAATTAAAACTAAGACTGATAATCAACTGAATTATGCTATAAAATTACTAAACGGTTAATAGTTAATATGGAGGAAAAATTTAAAAATCTACCTCTGAGAACTGGTGTGGGTATTGTTGTCTTGAATAAAGAAAACAAAGTTTTTGTAGCTAGAAGAATTGATAATCCCAAAAATTTTTGGCAAATGCCTCAAGGTGGAGTTGATCATGGTGAAGACTTTTTAAAAGCAGCCTATAGAGAGCTACAAGAAGAAACTAGTATCAAGAATGTTGAATTAATTAAGGAATTTGATGGAACAATTACGTATATGCTTCCAGATCACTTACTAGGAATTATTTGGAAAGGTAAATTTAAGGGTCAAAAACAAAAATGGTTTCTAATGAGATTTACTGGAGAGGAAAATGAAATTAATATTAAAACAAAAAAACCAGAATTTTTAGATTGGAAGTGGATAGAAATTGACAAAATTACAGAATATGTAGTTGATTTTAAATTGCATGTTTATACAGAGCTTAAAAAAAAAATTAAAAAGATTATTAATTAAGAGATTTTAATACTTCAATTTTTTGATCGACTAAATATTTAGATTGATCATTAATTCCTGGCTTACCTAACTCATCCTCTGCAATTTTAAGTAAATCTTGTTGCTTGGTCTTATCTAATTTAGAAAGATTTAAAATTGTACTTGTCAAAATTGAAAGATTGTTATTTTTAAATTCCACAATCCCATCTTCAACATAATAATTTTCATCTCCTGATTTTGATAAAACTCTTATTATGCCTGGCTTCAAAAATGAAATTATTGAAATATGATCCTTAAGAATTCCCATCTCACCTTCAAAAGCAGGTACTATTACTTCCAATACATCTTCTTTAATTAGAAAAGATTTTTCTGGATTTACTATTTCAATCTTAAACTCTTCAGTCATTAAGCGGCTGCATCTTTCTTCATCTTTTCAGCTTTTTCGATTGCCTCTTCGATTGTACCTACCATATAAAACGCAGCCTCAGGTAAATGATCATATTCACCTTTGCAGATGGCATCAAATCCTTTAATGGTAGAGTCTAAATCAACCAACTTACCTGGTGAGCCTGTGAAAACTTCTGCAACAAAGAATGGTTGAGACAAAAATCTTTGAATTTTTCTTGCTCTTGCTACAACCAATTTATCTTCTTCAGATAACTCATCCATTCCTAAAATAGCTATAATATCTTGTAACGATTTATATGATTGCAATATTCTTTGTACATCTCTTGCTACTCTATAATGTTCGTCTCCAACTATTCTAGGGTCAAGAATTCTTGAAGTAGAATCTAATGGATCTACAGCAGGATAAATTCCGATCTCAGCTATTTGTCTTGAAAGTACTGTTGTTGCATCTAAGTGAGCAAACGATGTTGCTGGAGCAGGGTCAGTTAAGTCATCGGCAGGAACATAAATCGCCTGAACTGAAGTAATTGATCCTTTGTTAGTTGTTGTAATTCTCTCTTGAAGATTACCCATATCTGTTGCCAATGTTGGTTGATAACCAACTGCAGATGGAATTCTTCCTAAAAGTGCAGAAACCTCTGAACCAGCCTGAGTAAATCTAAAAATGTTATCAACAAAGAAAAGAACGTCTTGCCCTTCTTGATCTCTAAAGTATTCGGCTACAGTCAATCCAGTAAGTGCTACTCTAGCTCTTGCTCCTGGAGGCTCATTCATTTGTCCATAAACTAGTGCAGCTTTTGATCCTGGACCATCTTTTTTAATAACACCCGAATCTATCATTTCATGATAAAGATCATTTCCTTCTCTAGTTCTTTCTCCTACACCTGCAAATACTGAAAATCCACCATGTGCTTTTGCTACGTTATTAATTAATTCCATAATCAAAACTGTTTTTCCAACACCGGCACCACCAAATAATCCAATTTTTCCTCCTTTTGCATAAGGTGCAAGTAGATCAATCACTTTAATACCAGTTACAAGTATTTCTGTTTCGGTTGATTGGTCATTAAATTCAGGTGCAGCTCTATGAATTGGCCAAGTTTCTTTGGTTTTAACTTCACCTCTTTCATCAATTGGCTCACCAATCACATTAATAATTCTTCCTAAGGTTTCAGGTCCAACTGGAACTTGTATTGGCGCATTTGTATTAGTTACTTCGTCACCTCTTTTTAATCCTTCAGTAGCATCCATTGCAATAGTTCGTACTGTAGTTTCACCTAAATGTTGTGCAACTTCTAAAACTAGCCTGTTGTCTCCATTTTTACATTCTAATGCTGTTAAAATTTCTGGAAGCTCTCCATTAAATTTAACATCTACAACTGCTCCAATAACTTGTGTGATTATTCCTTTGCTCATAATTATAAACTTTCTGCTCCTGATATGATTTCTATTAGTTCTTTAGTAATTGCTGCCTGACGACTTCTATTATAAACAATAGTAAGTTTATCAACCATTTCACCTGCGTTACGGGTTGCATTATCCATTGCGCTCATTCTAGACCCTTGTTCGCTAGCTGAATTCTCTAACATTGCTTTAAATATTTGTGTTGAAATATTTTTTGGCAATAGATTACTTAAAATTTCATCTTCATCTGGTTCAAATTCATAACTTTCATCTGAATTATTTTCCTCATCCTCATTGTTCAAAGGTATAATTTGTTGTGCCTGAGGTATTTGAGTGATTACATTTTTAAATTGATTATAAAAAATGGTACAAACATCAAAACCTCCTGCTTCAAATTTTTCTATTACCATTTTTCCAACTTTATCCGCGTCAAAATAATTTGCATTTTTAGAATCTTTAAAAGAAATATTTTCAATAATTTTATCTCCATAGGCTCTTTTTAATTGATCATTACCTTTTGATCCTACAGTGATAATTTTAAGTTCTTTACCTTCATCTAAAATTTTTGAGAAATAACTTTTAGCTTTTTTAATTATGTTAGAATTAAAACCGCCACAAAGACCCCTGTCAGACGTCATTACCACGCATAGGTGAACTTGATTATTGCCTGTACCTGATAACAATTTTGGGGCATTTTCTTTGTCAGATATTCCGCTTGAAAGATTTAAAATAATATTATTCATTTTTTCAGAATACGGTCTTCCTTTTTCAGCACTTTCTTGAGCTCTTCTCAATTTTGCAGCTGCAACCATTTTCATAGCTTTAGTAATTTTTTGTGTAGACTTTACACTAGCTATCCTTTTTTTAAGATCGTCTAAACTTGCCATATTGTATTATGATTTA
>CACGEC010000009.1 GCA_902572005.1 uncultured Pelagibacteraceae bacterium
GATCCCTAAAAGTTTTTTCATCTAATCACTCAAAAATTTATAGGTTAAAAAAGCTAATTCAATTATTATCAAAGCTTCTATCATAATCTAAATAAATGGAAGCCAACTCAAGCCTAAACTTGATAGTGCTGCAACTTTTAGAGCTTTCCACCCCCCTTTTTTAACAAGTTTATTTTCTTCTTGCTCAATCATATTCATTAATTCTTTTTTTGAATATTCATATGCTTTTTTTTTCATAGATCTTATTTCTAGTCCAACTGCTTCAATAGCTTTATCTCTTAACCAAGATTTTATCTTAAATTCAACTCCCTTTTCTTCTTCTTTTAAATTGAGCTGAAACAATTCCCCTTTTTTATCTTTAACCCAATATGTAACTGGAATTTTGTACTTATTAAGTGTGACAAATATTTTGCTTTGATTTTTTTTCAATGATTTTTCTTGTGGAGTTATTTTTTCATACCTTTCATCGCTAGAAAAAATCATCTCACCAAATTCATTAACCTGCATAAGTTTTCCATTTGGTCTTTTTTTCCACCAAGATAATGGATTATTTTTTTTATCTACCTTGCACAAAACATTTAACCTATGAAGGCTGTACTCTCTTGGAAAATGTTCTTTTGTTCGAGCATTTGTTGGGGGTTTCAGCCTCAATTCTTCAAAAATAGAAAGTTCATTTCTTTTTTTAGTCTTTTCCATCTTTTTCAAGAATTTGTTCCGCTTTAGTTTTTAACTTTTCTTTGTTTCTAAATTTATCAAAATAATCTTCGTTTGAATTTTTTGTATAAATTTTTTCTTCACCTTTAACCTTAGGATATATCTTTTTAGATGGCTTTCTTAGGTACAGGTATAAAGATATTAATGAGATTAAAATTATGAGATTTTTAACAATATAAGAACTTGTTATAAATTTTGAATTTCCAGATATTTCTGACCAACTTAAGTATTCACTGTGTAGATAGATTGTTATTAAAATTATTATAGCTGTTATTAAAATTCCTTTAATAAATTTTTTTGTATCAGGAACGGCCCAAGTCATTAGCTTAGTAGCTAATATTAATCCAACAAGTTGATTTAACTTTCTAATCACCCGCCAGCTACAATTTCAATTCCTGCAGCAACCAATAATGTAGTTAAAATACCTTTTTTAACATCTTCATTAAGATTGCCCTCTTCAGATGCAATCATATCTTCCATTTCATCATCTGAATAATCATCAACAGTTTTATTGTGTTTGATTATTTTTTCTTTAACTCTTTCTATAGCTTTTTCTCTAATCTTTATTTTGTACTTATCTTTAACTGATTGAGGTGCTTTATTTAAAAGATCAGACAATACAGACATAAGAAACTATACCACTGTGACGGCAGTGTGACTAGATCAAAGTTAAATATCAAATTTCGTTGGAAACTAATATCTATTTAAAGTTTTATAATTGATTTGTAATCAATAGGTCCGCGGTTCGAATCCGTGCGGGGGCACCATTTCAAGCGTTTGGTTTCAAAAAATAATTTATATTTTTAAAAAAAATATATTTTATCAATTAAAATCAAAGTATAGTCAAAATGTGAAAAAATTAAAAATTAGAGAAAAAATTTTCTTAAAGTTTTTAAATTTCTATTGGTTAAGACCAGAAAAAGCATTATTACATACCCTAAGGGCAGAAAAATATATTGAAACTCTGAAATATTTTAAAGGAAAAACTTTAGATGTTAGTTGTGGTGATGGAATTTTTTCTTTTTTTTGTTTAGGTGGAGAACTTTCAATAAAAGATGATCAATATAAAAGCCTTAAAAAAAACAACATAAATTTAACTGATGATATATATGATTATTTTGACAACAATAAATACGAAATAAAAATAAAAAAAAATACCAAGAAAAAATTTAGTTTAGGAAGCGATTATAAAATAAATTTAATAAATAAAAGTAGAAAGTTGAATTTGTATAAAAATTTTTTACTACATGATAATAATAAAAAATTACCAAAATCAATTGGTAAATATGATTTTATATATGCAAATAGTACTTACTGGGTAAAAAATTTTGAACAGCATATATCTGATCTGATAGATAAAACAAACAAAAAAGGTAAATTAATTTTATCATTAAAAGGAAATGAATTAAATAAAAAAAAATTTCTAGATATTATTAAATCAAAATTTGGAAATAATACTTATAAAATTTTAGACAGAGGAAGAAGAGAAAGCTGGAAAGGTTTAAAAGATTATAAATACTACATTAAATTTTTACGTTCTTTTAAGCAATGCAAAATAGTCAAGGTTAATCCAATATTTGATAGAGAATTTTTGAATATTTGGGATATTGGTTTGAGACCATTACTTAAACCATTACTTATACTTGCAAATAGTGCCAATTATAAAGATTTATATAGTTCCAAAAAACTTTTTGTTGAAACAATATTTAAAATTTTTAAAAACTATTTAATAAAATATCAACCAAAAAAAAATAGTGCTATTGAGTGGCTTATAGTTCTAGAAAAAAAATAATTTTAATAATTTATTTTTCTTTTAACATATATTTTGTAATACAACTTAAAAATATCATACAAAGTTTTTAAAATATTTTTAAGTACAACTGACGACCCAGCCCTAAAATTACTAGGGAAACTATGAATTCCCACTTCATCGACTTTGTAACCCAAATATTTTGCTTTGATAGCAAGTTCAGCGCCAATAAATGGACTATTAGTAGTTAACTTTATTTTTTTTAAAATTTTTTTATTTACTAATCTGGCCCCACAAGAAATATCTTTAAAATTGATATTAAATAAAAGTCTTAAAATAAAGTTGTAAACCCATGAAATGATAATTCTTGTAGTTTTATATCTTTTTTTATACCTGTAAGTAATCACAAGATCATTAAATGTATATTTTTTTAAAACTCTAGGTAAATCATTTAATGCGATACCAAATTCTCCATCTCCATCAACAGCATAAACGCATTCATATTTACTATTTTTGAATCCAGATCTTATAGCTGCGCCATATCCAAGATTTTTTTTATGAAAGATTACTTTTATTTTTTTATTTTTTTTACTATATTTTAATGCGACAAGGCCAGATTTCTCTGGGCAACAGTCATCTATAATTATAATTTCATATTTAATTTTTAGTTTCTTTAAAATTTTTAAACTTTTATTTATTACTTTTTTAACAGTAAACTTGTCTCTATAGAGTGGAAAAATTAAACTAATTGATTTTGGACTATTCATTATACACTAGAATGTCTCTTTTCTAATTTGCTCTAGTTTTATTTTTTTTTGTAAACTTCTATTTCTGTCATAGAGTAAATTAAATTTGATTTTTTTATTTGTTCTTACAATTATATTTTTTGCATTTCTCACTTCAATATTATCAGCAACAGAGCTTATAGGTCTTTTTAGTGGGTTTAAATTCTTAATATTAATTTTCACATTATCTTTAACTATTTTACCTTTCCATCTTCGAGGTCTGAAAGGACTAATTGGTGATATAGAAAGTTTCTTTGAATCCAAACCTAAAATTGGTCCATGAACTGACAAATTGTATGCTGTACTTCCAGCTGGTGTTGAGACTAATACTCCATCAGACACTAACTCTTTAATAATTTTTTTGCTCCCATAGCTAATTGATAACGAGGCAGCTTGTCTACTTTGTCTCAATATAGAGACTTCATTAATTGCCAAATACTTTTTAATTTGATTTTTATTATTTTTAACAATCATTTCCAAGGGCGAAATAGTAATCATTCTAGCTTTTGAAAGACTCTTAATAATATTTTTTGAAGAAAACTTATTCATTAAAAAACCATAATTTCCAGAATTTATTCCATAAAAATATTTTTTAGTTTTTTGATTTTTTTTTAAAGTTTGGAGCATAAAACCATCTCCACCAATAACAATAATAATATTTTGTTTGACAATTTTATTTACTAATAAATTTTTTAATAATAAATTTTTAATCTTTAAAGATTTTTTATTTTTATCAGAAATAATTTGTATTTTTTTCATTTTAATGGTGCCCTCGGCCAGACTCGAACTGGCACTCCGCAAGCGGCAAGGATTTTAAGTCCTTTGTGTCTACCAATTTCACCACGAGGGCATTAATGAATTTCATGAGTATTTATGCTAATATTTATAATTGAACAAGATGAATAAGTAAAATTTTTTTATTTTATCTCCCTATGTACGAGGCTTGTACGAGAAGTCCTATAAAGTCCTATATTTAAATTATCAAACAGCTTTTAAATAGTACCCATGTAGAAAACCATATTGTTCTACAGTCATTTTAAAACTTTCAATCTCAGGTGCATTTGGATCATAATTAGCAAGTTCTAAAATTTGTTTCATTTCCTTAGCTAAAGGTTGACGAGATGTCCATTCATCTATCCATTTCTGATCTTCTTTAGAAGTTGTTTTTCTTTTGTAAATATCTTTTTGATCGGTATGATATTTCGCATAATAAGCTGCATACCAGTCAATATCTTTGACTAAACTCTCAACTTTATAAACCTCAAATTTATCAGATGATAATACATCTACATGAAAATCGAATGAGAAGTCATTTTCTGGATGATCAGCATTAATAAAACTTAGTTTTTTTTTTTTATCTTTGAAATACTCATTGTAATAAATATTAAATAGCTGCTCAAAAACATCATTGGTTGGTTTTGAATAATCTACTTTAATTTCTTCCTCTGTATAAAAATTTACTTCATCTTTTGTTTCCATAAATAAACTTCTTTTTGATGGAAAATTTAATTCAAAAATAGGTTTACTTTCCAATGATTTTTCAATCATGCTGTTAATAATTTTTATATGATCTTTTCCAAAAAAACATTTTGGTCTTTGAAACCATGGAGTATTTTCTGCACCCGCAAAATCAATATAATAACTGTCAATTCCTGGTTTTGCTTTATTCTCTGAATTAGAACTAAATAATGGAAACCAACCTAATCCTGCTTTATTGAGTGTAAAACAATTAACTTTTTTTCCAAGTATATCTTTTACCTCATTCACAAAACCTTCAGGTTGCTTTTCTCTTCCATTGCTTCCATCATCATTATAAAAATAATCAAAATAAGCGTCTCCTGATTTGATTTTATCAATTAAAAAATGTGCATCACCTATAGCTAATGATAGTCCATAGATATGAACATTATTAATCCAATTTAATTTTTTATTCATTAATTTTAAGCCCTACTCTACAATAATATCTCACCATGTACGAGGCATGTACGAGAATTTAATATTTAAATTAATCTGATTTTCTAATCTTAATTTTAGGTTAATTTAAAGTTATGTGATTTTATAGGATGTTTAGACTACCTTGGACTACCACGGACTGACTCGTCTGTGAATCCCTCGTCTTTTAAGTCCTTTGTGTCTACCAATTTCACCACGAGGGCATTAATGAATTTCATGAGTATTTATGCTAATATTTATAATTGAACAAGTCTAATAAGTAAAATTTTTTTAATTTATCTTTCTGGCTTTAACTTCTATTTTTTTGGTATTTTTGTGCTAAATAATTAGTGAATGAAAAAATTTTTCACATATCCAGTTTTTGTTTTTTTATTTATTTCTTTTATTGGGATGATGGGTTTCGGTGCAATAGTAAAATATAACTTTGAAGGTGGAGAAAAATACCAATTTTTACAAAAACAAGTGATGTTAATTTCATCGGTTCCAATAACCTTAAGAAATATGATTAAGCACAGAACTCTTAACCTTAATAAATTAAGACCTCTTCCAAAACACAAAGACAAAAAAAGATTTGAACAGTTTATAGAAAATAAAAGAAATGCTCTTTTAGTGTTACCTCGATACGAATATAGTTTAGGCAGATCAGTAGTTGATATAATTGATCTTAATGACTTTGAGGTTATTCATACTTATCAACACCATATATCTGAAATGAATGAACAAGTTCAAAATACAGAGAAATTTCCAAGACTTAATATAGACCATTCTCCAACTAGATTTCTATACGGGAACGCTTTAATCTTAAATGATGGATCGCTAATAAGTAATAGTAATGGTCCAATATTCAAAATTGATTTTTGCTCAAATTTAAAATGGGTAAATGATGAAGAAAAATTTAATCATAGTATTAATTTTGGTCATGATGGAAATATTTGGCAAGTAGGTGAGTTAAAACCTTATTCTAAATATGTAAAACGCTATCAAATTAAAAATTTTAAGGATTTTGCGATTATAAAAATTAATTCTGAAGGTAAAATACTTTTTAAGAAAAGTGTAATTGAAATTTTAATAGAAAATAAGATATTACCAGAGAATTATGCCTACAATGCTGTCTACAATAATAATAATAACCCCATTCACTTAAATGACATTCAACCAGTATTTTCTGATACTGAATATTGGAAAAAAGGAGATTTATTTTTGAGTATTAGAAACCAATCAGCGATTATTCATTATCGACCAAGTACAAACAAAGTTATTAATTATTTAACCGGTCCTTTTGCTAGGCAGCATGATGTAGATATTATTTCTGAAAAAGAAATTTCAATTTTTGATAATAATAATTTTTTTGTTGATAATCAATATTCTGAAGTTTTAATTTATAATTTTGAAACAAATAAATTTAAAAAACTGTTTAATGATCAATTACAAAAAGAAAACTTTAAAACATTAGACAATGGACTATCTCATATTTTAAATGATGGGGCGTTGATGGTTGAAGAACAAAATCATGGAAGAATTATTTTGTTTAATAACAAGGGTCAAAAAGAGTGGGAATTTGTAAATAAAGACAACCAAGGAAAAGTAAGTTATGTTAAATGGAGTAGAATTATTGAAGATAAATTATTTATTGAAAAATTTAAATCGTTGGTTGAGAATAAAAAATGTATAAATTAACCTTAATAACTCTCTTATTTTTTTCCATAACCACTTCATCTTTTGCCTATTTAGGTCCTGGTGTTGGTGGAGGAGTAATTGCAGCAACTATGGGGATTATTGTTGCAATTTTTGCAGCATTATTTGGTTTGATATGGTTTCCAGTAAAAAGATTGTTAAAAAAAAGAAGAGAGAAAAAAGAAAACCAACAAAATAAAGTTGATTAATCAATTATTACTTTTTTGTTCTGCAATCATTATTTATGAATTTATAAGATATGTTAAATTAATAAACATTGTTAAAGCAAACTTAAAGATTTATCAAAAAATACTAAAATTATTTAAATTTAAGAAAGTTTCTGATTTTAGAAAAGAAAAGTTAATACTTAATTATTCTAAATCATTATTTATTGTTTCAATAAAGATATTTGCTATACTCGTCTTTATATTCATTTTTATGTTAATTTTAAATTTATTAACCAATTCATTTTTAAATTTAATTATTTCTATTTTAGGAATTATAGAATTAAGTATATTTTTCATAGTTTATCATATTGTAAGAAAAAAAATTGATGCAAAAATATAGTGGAATTCAAAAGTTTCTACATGACTTTGTATTAAGTAAAAAGTTTATTAATAAATCATTATTTGAACTTGAAAAAATTATCTACTTTCAAAATAAAGATGTAAAAAATCTATCACATATTTTTATAACAGGTCTTCCAAGATCAGGGACTACCAGTCTATTAAATTTTATATATTCCTCTAATCAATATGCATCTTTAACTTACAAAAATATGCCTTTTATACTTTCGCCTCATTTTTCAAAATTATTTAGTAAGAGAAATATACCAAAAAAAGAAAGATTGCATGCAGACGGCATAACTTTTGATATCAATAGTCCTGAAGCATTAGATGAAATATTTTTTAATAATGATGAAGAATTTATAAAAAATGAGTTAATTAATTATATCCAGTTAATTCTACTTTCAGAAAACAAAGATAAATATTTAAGTAAGAATAATCTTAATTATAAAAGAATAGACCTAATTCAATCAAAACTTCCTAATTCTATTTTTTTAATCTCTATTAGAGAACCATTACAACATGCGAATTCACTTTTAAATCAACATCTCTATTTTAGTCAATTACAGAAAAAAGATGATTTTATTAGACGATATATGAATTATCTTAGACACAATGAATTTGGTTTAAATCATAAATCCTGGAACAAACCAATTCACTTTAATGATTTAAATAATATCAATTATTGGTTAGAACAATGGAATTTATTTTATGAATTTATTTATGAAAAATTTCAATCTTATAAAAATTGTTATTTTGTTATTTATGAAGAACTAGTTAATCAAAATTATGTTGAAAAAATTCTTAAAAAAACAAATTTAGAAAAAGATAAAAAGATTGATTTACAATTTTTTAGAAATTCAAATAAAAAAGAACTAAATATTGAATATGATAAGAATATATTTGATAAATCTCAATTACTTTATCAAAATTTTTTTAAATCTAACTAAACCCTACTCTCCACATATCGTCTACAAATTTCACCTCGAGGGCATTAATGCTTTTTTTAGATATTTTTTATCAAGATTGCAATCTTTATATCCGCGTTTTACTACACTTAAATATTTTTCGGTTGGAAATCTAAAAGGTGATTTCTTAACCATAGTGTAGGTCATTACTTTTTTCCCATAATATAAAAAGTAATATTTCTTATATAAAATTGGGTAGTCTTCATAAACATCTAATTTTTTTTCATCACTCTTTGATATTTCGAACAATGCACCTGGAACTATTGAATTTTTTTTTCTCTCAATATCTGCAGCTCTATACTTACTTCTAAATGTAAGTTTAAAATCCTTTAAATTAATTTTTTTTAGAAAAACACTATCTTTACATCTTCGTTTCATTTGAAAATGATGAAGATTACTACCGTAGGCAAAATAAAGCATTTAGCGATCTACAACCTCTATTTTTTTTTCTTTAATAAACTCTAAAATTTGTGAATTACAATCATCAATTTTATTTTGATTTTCTGAACGAAGAACAATCGACACGCCCAGTTTACCAGCATGAAAAAAAGGGTAACTTCCTATTTCAACATCTTTATTATTATTTTGTACTTTTGTTAGTGAATTTGCAATTTCACTTTCAACAGTTCTTAAGCTGATTGTGTGACTTAAAATTGGTTCACCACCTACTATTTTATTCTTTAAACCACCTAACATAGATTTCATAATTGAAGGGACTCCTGGTAAACAAAAAACATTTTCAACACTAAAACCTGGTGCACCACTAGTTGGGTTTAATATTAATTCTGCGTTTTCAGGCATCCATACCATTCTTTGTCTACCTTCATTAAATTCACCTGGCTGATAGTATGCCTCTAAAATTTTAAATGCCTCTTTATGTATTTCATATTTTCTGCCAAACGCTTTGGAAACTGATTGTGCAGTTATATCATCATGAGTTGGGCCTATACCGCCAGTTGTAAAAACATAATTATTTTCTTTTCTTAAAATATTTAGAGTATCAACTATAGTTTTCTCAACATCTGGAATTACTCTAACCTCATTAACTTTAACACCAATTGAATTTAGCCAAGTTGCTAATGTACTTGTATTTGTATCTTGAGTTCTTCCAGAAAGAATCTCGTTTCCAATAATTAATATTGCAGCATTTACTTTTGTGTTTTTAGTCATTTTGTATATATAGTTTGAATATGGAATTTACCAAGTCTTTAATAAAAGGCAAACTAATCAAAAGATATAAACGATTTTTTGCTGATGTTAAATTAAATAAAGAAACTGTCACAGCCCATTGTCCAAATACTGGTTCAATGAAAGGTCTTCTAGAAGAGGGTAATGATGTTTATATACTTAAACATAGCGACCCAAAAAGAAAGTTAAAATATAGTTTAGAAATAATCAAAGCCCAAAAGAATTTAGTTGGTGTAAATACTCATATGGCTAATAAAATTGTAAATCATGGATTGTCAAATAATTTAATTAAAGAGCTTAAAAACAACGATATAATTAAACCTGAAGTATTTTTTAATAAAGAAACAAGATTTGATTTTTTGATTGAAAAAAGTGGGAAAAGAAGTTTTGTTGAAGTGAAAAATGTTACTCTTTTTAGAGAAAAAGAAACCGCTGAATTTCCTGATGCAATTACAACAAGAGGCTCAAAACATTTACTTACCCTTATTGATGCCATAAAAAAAGGCTATAAATCTTATCTGATATTTCTAGTTCAGATTCAAAATATGGAAAACTTTAAGATAGCTAAAGATATTGATAATGAATATTATAAAAATTATTTAATTGCGAAAAAAGCAGGTGTTAATTTTTTAGCTTATAGATGTAGGATAAGCCCTAAAAAAATTGAAATAGATAAAAAATTAAAAATATTAAATGACTAATTATTCTGAAAAATTTGAAAAAATGAGGATCGCGGGAAAACTTGCAGCTGAAACATTAGATATGTTAACTGGGAATATTAAAGAAGGTGTTTCAACTGCTCATATAGATAAGTTAGGCTATGAGTTTATTAGAGATCACGGTGGACACTCAGCTCCATTGTACTACCGAGGTTTTAAAAAATCTTTATGTACATCTCTTAACCATGTTGTTTGCCATGGTGTTCCTAGCGATGAAAGAATTCTAGAAGAAGGAGATGCTGTTAATGTTGATATAACTGCAATTATAAATGAACACTATGGAGACACTAGTAGAATGTTTTGTATTGGAAAAACTCCAATTAAATTAAATAATTTAATTGATGCAACTTATGAATCTATGATGAGAGCAATTAGAATTTTAAAACCTGGCATAAAATTAGGAGATATAGGACATGAAATTCAATCATATATTGAGGGTAAAGGTTTTTCAGTTGTAAGAGATTTTTGCGGACATGGTATAAGTACAAAATTTCATGAACCACCAAATATTTTACATTATGGAAATAAAAATACAGGAATAGAAATAAAGCCTGGAATGACTTTTACTATTGAACCCATGATTAATGCAGGAAAATTTGGTGTAAAAATGCTTAATGATGGTTGGACAGCAGTAACTAAAGATAAATCTTTATCTGCACAATTTGAACATACTGTAGGAATTACAGAAAATGGTTATGAAATCTTTACAGAATCTGTTAAAGGTTATTCAAAGCCTCCATACTTATAATTAATGATAAAAAGATACTCGCGAAAAGAACTCACTGATATTTGGTCAGAAGAAAATAAATACAAAATTTGGCTAGATGTGGAGATAGCTGCAGCACAAGCAATGGAAAAACTTGGACAAATACCAAGAGGGGTGTCTTCAATTGTTAGAAAAAAAGCAAAGATAAATGTAAAAAGAATTCACCAGATTGAAAGCCAGGTTAAACATGACGTAATTGCTTTTTTAACGTCTGTGACTGAAAAAGCTGGAATAAAAGCTAGATATCTTCATCAAGGAATGACTTCATCTGATGTGCTAGATACAAGTTTTAATATTCAGTTAGTTCAATCTGGAAAAATTCTTGTAAAAGATTTAGATCAAATACTTAAGGTTTTAAAAAAACAGGCTAGAAAATATAAATTTACACCTTGCATGGGTAGAAGTCATGGTATTCACGCAGAGCCAATTACATTTGGTTTGAAGCTGGCCTCTTTTTACGAAGAATTTAAAAGAAATAGAAAAAGATTGATTGATGCAATTGATGAAGTTTCAACTTGTGCCATCTCGGGTGCTGTAGGAACTTTCGCAAATATCAATCCTAACGTTGAAAAACATGTTGCCAAAAAACTTAGTTTAAAAGTTGAACCTATATCAACTCAAGTAATTCCAAGAGACCGTCACGCATTTTATTTTTCAGTTTTAGGAATTATTGCTGGATCTATAGAAAGAGTTGCTACTGAAATTAGACATCTGCAAAGAACAGAAGTTTATGAACTTCAAGAATATTTTTCAAAAAATCAAAAGGGTTCATCAGCAATGCCTCATAAAAAAAATCCTATTCTAAGTGAAAATCTTACTGGTCTGGCTAGAATGGTAAGGAGCACAGTAACCCCTGCCCTAGAAAATATTGCATTATGGCATGAGAGAGACATTTCGCATTCAAGTGTAGAGAGAAACATAGGACCAGATGCTAATATTACTTTAGATTTTGCAATAGTTAGACTGACCAACATTTTAGATAATATGATTGTTTATCCTAAAAAAATGTTAGAAAATTTAAATCTAACTAAAGGGCTAATTTTTTCACAAGAACTTATGTTAGAATTAACAAAAACAGGTTTAAGTAGAGAAAAATCTTACAAAATGGTTCAAACTTATGCAAAAAAATGTTTTGCTGAAAACTTGGATTTGTTTAATGTAATTCAATCTGACAAATTCATAATGAAAAATATTTCACGAAAAAGATTAAGTTCAATTTTTAGTTATTCTAAACATTTTAAGAATGTAAACTTAATCTTTAGAAGAGTTTTTAAATAATGAAAAAAGGTAAAAAACTTTACGAGGGTAAAGCAAAAATCATCTATGCTACAACTGATAAAGATTTAGTTATTCAATATTTTAAAGATGATGCTACAGCTTTTAACAATCAAAAGAAAACTACTATCGAAGGTAAAGGGGTTCTTAACAACAGAATCTCAGAATACATTCTTTCAAACTTATCACAAATAGGAATTAAAAATCACCTGGTAAAACGACTTAATATGAGAGAACAGGTAATTAAACTTGTAGAAATTATCCCTATTGAATTTATTGTAAGAAACGTTGCAACAGGGTCATTAACAAAAAGATTAGGTATTGAAGACGGCACAATTCTTAAAGAGCCATTAATTGAGTATTGCTTAAAAGATGATTCTCTTGGAGACCCACTAATATCTGAAGAACATATTTATGCTTTTGAATGGGCAAACAAAAAAGAAATTGAAAAAGTTAAAAAGACGATATTACGAATTAATGATTTTATGATTGGTATGTTTAGAGGTATAGGAATAAAACTTATAGATTTTAAATTAGAGTTTGGAAGATTAAAAACAAATGGAAAAAATGAGGTAATTCTTGCAGATGAAATTAGTCCTGACACTTGTAGGCTGTGGGATTCTGTTACTGATAAAAAACTTGATAAAGATAGATTTAGAAAAGACCTTGGAGATTTAATACCTGCGTACACAGAAGTTGCTAAAAGATTAGGTATTCTTCATGAGCAATCAAATGTTTCTGCAGTAAATGTAACAAAACTATCTTCAGTCAAAAAAAAAAGTAAATGAGAGTTTCAGCAATTATAACCCTTAAAAAAGATGTTTTGGATCCTCAAGGTAAAGTAATTCATCAAGCCTTAGATGGAATGGGTTTTAAAGATGTCAATGAAGTAAGACAAGGAAAGTATTTTGAAATAGATGTTAAAGAAAATGATCCCCAAAAAGCCAAAAGCTTAGTTGAAGATATGTGTAAAAAACTTTTAGCTAACCTTGTAATTGAGAATTATAAAATTATTGAGACACAATAATTAATGAAATCATCTGTAATAACCTTTCCTGGTTCAAATTGTGATAGAGACATAGATGTAGCTTTAAATAAATTTGGTTTTAAAAATAAGATGGTTTGGCATGATGATAATGAATTACCAAAAAGTGATTTAGTTGTTTTGCCTGGAGGTTTTTCTTACGGAGACTATCTTCGTTGTGGAAGCATGGCTTCAAAATCTAAAATAATGAAGTCGGTTATAAATTTTGCTAAATCAGGTGGTCTGGTAATGGGTATATGTAATGGATTTCAAATTTTAGTTGAAACTGGTCTTGTACCAGGTGTTCTATTGAGAAATAAATATTTGGAATTTATTTGCAAAAATGTATTTGTAAAAGTTGATAATAAAGAAAATCCTTTTTTTAAAAATCTTGATAAGGATGTTTTTGAGTTTCATATAGCTCATAATGAAGGAAATTATTTCTGTACA
Organism: uncultured Pelagibacteraceae bacterium; assembly: GCA_902572005.1. Taxonomy (GTDB): domain Bacteria; phylum Pseudomonadota; class Alphaproteobacteria; order Pelagibacterales; family Pelagibacteraceae; genus Pelagibacter. The sequence continues at coordinate 13,833 of CACGEC010000009.1, forward strand.
AATGATCAACTCAAAGAAATAGAGGACAATAACCAAGTAGCTGTCTACTATTGTGATAATAATGGAAAAACTAGTGAAAATTTTAATCCCAATGGTTCCACTAGTAATATTGCTGGAGTTTTCAATAAAGAAAAAAACGTTCTTGGTATGATGCCACATCCTGAAAGAATGATCGATCAGTGTTTATCAGGAGAAGATGGTTCAATCTTTTTTAAAAATTTAATTAATAATATTAAATAATGCTAGTTAACGAAAAAGTAGCAATTGAGCATGGCCTTAAAGCTGAAGAATATAAAAAAATTTGTGAATTATTAAAAAGAACCCCTAATATAACTGAGCTTGGAATTTTTTCTGCAATGTGGAATGAACATTGTTCTTATAAATCATCGAGGCTTCATTTAAAAAAACTACCAACCTCAGGCAAAAAAGTAATCCAGGGCCCAGGTGAAAATGCTGGTGTAATCGATATTGAAGATGGTGATGCAATAGTTTTTAAAATAGAAAGCCATAATCACCCATCGTTTATTGAACCTTATCAAGGTGCAGCTACAGGTGTTGGAGGTATTATGAGAGATGTCTTTACGATGGGAGCAAGACCTATAGCTAATCTGAATTCTATTCATTTTGGTTCACCACAAAATAAAAAAACTAAAAATTTGTTAAGAGGTGTTGTTCATGGAATTGGAGGATATGGAAATTGCATGGGTGTCCCTACTATAGCTGGTCAAACTTCATTTGATAGTTCGTACAATGGAAATATCCTGGTAAATGCAATGACTTTAGGTTTAGTTAAAAAAGACAAGATTTTTTATTCTAAAGCAGCAGGATTAGATAAGCCTGTAATTTATGTTGGCTCTAAAACGGGTAGAGATGGTATTCATGGAGCCAGCATGGCTTCAGCTAGTTTCGATGAAAAAATTGAAGAAAAAAAACCAACAGTTCAAGTAGGTGACCCTTTCACTGAAAAATTACTTTTAGAAGCATGTCTGGAATTAATGGCCGGAGACTCTATTATTGCAATTCAAGATATGGGGGCAGCAGGACTAACTTCCTCAAGTATTGAAATGGCTTCTAAAGGAAATTTAGGTATTGAGATAAATTTGAATAAAGTTCCTTGTAGAGAAACAAAAATGTCTCCCTACGAAATAATGTTATCAGAAAGTCAAGAGAGAATGCTTATTGTTTTAGAAAATGGAAAAGAAGAAATGGCAAAAAAAATTTTTGACAAATGGAATTTGGACTTTGCGGTTATTGGTAAGACCACAAACACAAAGAATATAGAATTATTTTTTGATAACGAAATGGTAGCAAATATACCTGTAAATATTTTAGTTGAAAATTCTCCGATGTATGATCGTAAGTGGAAAAAATCTAAACTACCCAAAAAAAATAAAATAAAAAAAGAAATTTTAAACAAATTGAAAATTAAAGATATTTTAAAAAAAATATTATCCAGCCCAAATATTTGTAGCAAAGAATGGATATGGCAACAATACGATCATACTGTTATGGGTGACACAATCCAAAAACCTGGGGGTGACTCAGGTGTGGTAAGAGTCCATGGCACCAATAAAGCAGTGGCTGCATCTGTTGATTCATCAGCTGTATATTGTTGGGCTCATCCCCCAACTGGAGGAAAACAAGTAGTGGCTGAAAGTTGGAGAAATTTAATTTCAGTAGGAGCAAATCCAATAGCAATTACAAACTGTCTAAATTTTGGAAGTCCAGAGAATGAGGAAAGTATGGGTGAATTCGTTGAATGTGTAGAAGGCATTGGTGAAGCAAGTAAGTATTTAAATTTTCCAGTAGTCTCAGGAAATGTGTCATTTTACAATCAAACAAAAGAAGTTGGGATCAAACCAACTCCTTCAATTGGTGGTGTAGGTCTTATTAAAGATTACCAAAAAATGGTTACAATGGATTTCAAAAAAAATGATAATTTAATATTATTAATTGGAAAAACTGAAGGTCACATAAATCAAAGTTTATTTGCAAGAATGATTTTAGATGAAAAAAATGGGCCACCGCCAGAGGTTAATTTGTTTAATGAAAAAAATAATGGTGAGTCATTACTCAGCTTAATTGACAAAGGTTATATTAAAAGTGCACATGATATATCGTTAGGTGGAATATTAACAGCTTTAAGTAAAATGTGTATTAAAGGAAATAAAGGGATCAAATTAAAAAAATCTAAAAATTTAATAAGTCAAATTGAATATTTTTTTGCTGAGGATCAAGGCAGATATATAGTGGAAATTGAACCTAAAGATTTAAAGGAAGTTTCAAAAATACTGGATAAAAATTCAGTTCATCATGAGGAATTGGGTATAATTATTGATAATCAAATGATTATTGATGAAAAGACAATAGTTACAATTGACGAATTAAAATCTTATAATACAAGTTGGTTAACAAACTACATGAGTTCGTAATGGCAATGGATTTAAAAGAAATTGAAAAATATATTAAAGAGGCAATGCCTGATGCTGTTGTTGAAATACAAGATTTAGCAGGTGATGGAAATCATTATTCAGCAACTATAACAACCTCTCAATTTTCTGGAAAAAGTAAAATAGAACAACACAAAATGGTATACAATTCACTTAAAGGTAAAATGGGTAACGAACTACACGCATTAGCAATTAAAACAAAGGAAAAATAATGGATGATCAGATTAAAAGTACTATACAAAGTCACATAAATGATAACGAAGTGTGTTTATTTATGAAAGGAACTCCGGACGCGCCACAGTGTGGATTTTCAATGGCGGTATCTAACATGCTAAAAATTCTAGAGGTTGACTTTACAGGTGTAAATGTTCTTGAGAACCAATCTATTAGAGAGGGTATAAAAAAATTTAGTGATTGGCCTACGATTCCACAGCTTTACGTAAAAAAAGAATTTGTTGGTGGATGTGATATTGTAAAAGAAATGTACGAGACTGGTGAACTAAAAAAATTGTTTGATAATAAAGGTATTAATTACAAAAAGTAATTTTATCTAGAATAATATTCAATTACTAAATTTGGCTCCATAACAATTGGATACGGTACTTCATCTAATTTCGGAACTCTCACAAATTTAAATTTTTTGTTTTTCGCATCTAATTGAATGTATTCTGGTGTTTCTCTTTCTTTATTTGCAAGTGCTATATCAATAATTGCTAGTTGTTTTGATTTGTCTCTTATTTCAATTGAATCTTCCTCTTTGACTGAATAACTTGCAATATTAACTTTTTTACCGTTAACTTTTACATGTCCATGATTAATTAATTGTCTTGCAGAAAAAATTGTTGTTGCAAATTTTGCTCTATAGATTACCGCATCGAGTCTTCTTTCGAGTAAACCAATCAAGTTTTCACTTGTGTCCCCTTTTAACATTGATGCTTTTTTATAAATATTTCTAAACTGTCTTTCATTGATATTTCCATAATAAGCTTTTAATTTTTGTTTAGCTTGAAGTTGAATACCATAATCTGAGGGCTTTGAAGACTTTGTTTGACCATGTTGTCCTGGTCCATATGCTCTTGTGTTGAAAGGGCTTTTTGGTCTACCCCATAGATTAACTTTTAATCTTCTATCTACTTTATGTTTAGAGTTTAATCTTTTTGTCATATGATATTGCGCTTTATAAACTTACTCATTATTTTGTCAATCAACGTTTTTTACCCAAACTAGCAAATACACTTGATAATATACGTGTTTCCTTATCTGATAAGTCCATCTTGTAAAAAATATTTCTCAAGTTCTCTAGCATAATTGGACGTTTTTCATGAGGTTTAAAGAAATTTATTGAATCTAAATTTCTAACACAAAGATTTACCATTGATTGAATATCTTTTTTTGTTGCAGATTTTACTTTTTTTGATTTTTTGAAAATATGGGGTTTTGTTTTTAAGATACTTGCAACATATTGGGCAATTATTATTAAACTATGAGATAAATTAAGTGACTTGAAATTAGCGCTTGTTGGTATTTGAAGAGTGTAATTGGCGTAACTTATTTCATTATTAGATAATCCTGATGCCTCAGAACCAAATAAAAAAGCAATTTTTTTTTTAAAATTAATTTTTTTTAAATCCTCTAAACTAATATGTTTTATATTCTTGTTTCTAAATCTTGCTGATGTAGCAATAACAATATCAACGTTTGCAAGAGCTTGCTCTAAATTATTATACATTTTACTTTGTTTAATTATAGATTTTGCCCCAACAGATGTAGCTAGTATTTTATCGTTAGGAAATATTGGTTTTGGATTTATTAAAATTAACTTCTTAAAATCAAAATTTTTTATTGCTCTTGCACAAGCACCAATATTTTCTGATAATTGAGGTTTATGAAGAATAAATGAGATATTGTTTTTACTCATTTATTTGCTTGCAGGTGCATCATCCTTAAATAGTTTATAATCTAAGCTATCTATTAATGCTTTGAATGAAGCATCGATAATATTTGTTGATACACCAATGGTAAACCAATTTTTTCCTTGAGAGTCTGTACTTTCAATTGACACTCTTGTTACAGCCTCTGTTCCTGTATTTAAAATTCTAACTTTATAATCAACTAACTTTAAATCTTTTAAATATTTTGAATATTTTGCTAATCTATCTACGTTTTGTCTAATAGCATTATCTAAAGCATTGACTGGACCGTTACCCTCTCCCTCACACATAATTTTTTCTCCATCAACTTCCAATTGAGCTTTTGCAGAGGAAACTATTCCACCAGATTTATTTTTTTTTACTGAAACGTCATATTCATTAATTGATATATATCTTGGTATTTCTCCTATAATTCTTCTAGCCAATAGCTCGAATGATGCATCGGCACCATCATAACTATAACCAATAAATTCTCTGTCTTTTACTTCATCCAATAATTTTTTAATTTTTGGATCATTTTCTTGAATATCAATTTTTATACTTTTCAATCTTGAGATTATGTTAGATTTTCCTGATTGATCAGAGACAACAATATTTCGGACATTACCAACTTCCTCTGGATTAATATGTTCATATGTTTTTGGATCTTTTTGCACTGCAGATACATGTAATCCTCCTTTATGCGAAAAAGCTGCGGCACCAACATAAGGTAAATGTTGGTTGGGTTTTCTATTTAAAATTTCATCTAAAAGTCTGGAGCAATCAGTAAGATTTTTGATGTTTTCTGATTTAATTCCAATTTCAAATTTGGATGAAAAATCTTTCTTTAAAAAAAATGTTGGTATCAATGACATCAAATTTGCATTTCCACATCTTTCACCTAATCCATTGATTGTACCTTGAATTTGTCTTACACCAGACAACACTGCTGCTAATGAGTTAGCAACCGCATTACCAGTATCGTTATGAGCGTGAATTCCTAAATTTTTTCCTGGTATTACTTTAGTAACCTCACTTACTATTTTTGTAACTTCGTGTGGGAGTGTTCCTCCATTGGTATCGCAAAGTATGACCCACCTAGCACCTTGATCATAAGCAGCTTTTATACAAGAAATAGCATATTTTGAATTTGCTTTATAACCATCGAAAAAATGTTCTGCGTCAAACATGAATTCTTTTTTTGCTTTAATAAAATGTTTAGCACTCTCAGTAATATTTTCTAAATTTTCATCATTTGTTATCCCCAAAGCAACATCAACATGAAAATCCCAAGATTTACCAACCAAACAAACTGCAGACGTATTTGAATTCATAAGTGCTGATAAACCAGTATCGTTTTCTGCACTTCGTCCTGATCTCTTTGTCATACCGAATGATGTTAGAATTGAATTTTTAAAGTCATGTTTCTTTTGAAAAAATTCAGTATCAGTTGGATTGGCACCTGGCCATCCTGCCTCTATATAATCAACACCCAGATTGTCTAAAGCCAAGGCAATTTTTTCTTTGTCTTCTATAGAAAAGTCAACACCTTGCGTTTGGGCTCCGTCTCTAAGAGTTGTATCAAATATGTATAATCTTTCTTTGCTCATTTAAATTTCCAAAGTGTTTTACCATCTTTATCCTCTATTAAAACACCTTTGTCTAAAAGCTCGTCTCGAATTCTATCGGCCTCTTTATAGTTCTTATTTTCTCTAGCCTTATCTCTAAAACCAAGCATTTTTTCAATTTCAGATTCTGTTATGGAAACTTTTTTCTTTTTAAAATCATTCCATTCATTAATATTTTCATTCATCAAACCAATAAATTTACATGCTGAAATAAATAAGGCTACATTTTCACCTTTATTTGCTTTTTCATACAACTTGTGAAGGTTTGCAATATATCCAGGGGTATTCAGATCTTCATACAGTGGTTTTAAAATTTCATCTGAAATTTTTACTGATTTTAAATTTGATGAGTACACTTTATACCATTTATCTAAAGTGTTTTCACAATCGATTAACAATTTATCGTTCCAATCTAATGGTTGTTTGTAATGTGCACTCATTAAAGCTAATCTTATTATTTGACCGCTAATCTTATTTCTGAAATCTTTTATCTTTAAAATATTGCCTTGAGACTTTGCCATTTTTTCATTGGACATTGTAATAAAAGCATTGTGGACCCAATAATTCGCAAAAACTTTTGTATCATTAGCACATCTAGATTGGGCTATTTCATTTTCGTGATGAGGAAAAATTAAGTCTATTCCTCCACCATGAATATCAAATTCATTACCTAAAAATTTTTTTGACATAGCTGAACACTCTAAATGCCAACCGGGCCTGCCTTTTCCCCAAGGTGAATCCCAAGCAGGCTCATCATTACTTGATGGTTTCCATAATACGAAATCCTCAGAATTTTTTTTATTTTCGCTTATTTCTACCCTTGATCCTGCAATTAAATCCTCTAAATTTTTATTTGATAATTTCCCATAGTCAAAAAATTTTTTAACTTCAAAATAAACATGTTTTTTATTCTCATACGCAAAACCTTTTTTTATTAAATCATTAATCATCTCAATCATAAGATCAATATGATCTGTTGCTTTTGGCTGATATGTAGGATTTTCACAATTTAAAAACTCACAATCCTTCAAAAAACCTAAGGTTACTTTTTCTGTTAATTCTTTAGTTGAAATTTTTTGTTCCTGCGAAGAGTTAATAATCTTATCATCGATATCAGTAATATTTCTGACATAAGTTACTTTCGAAAAATTATTCTTTAGCAATTTGAATAAAATATCAAAAATTACTAAAGGCCTTGCATTTCCTATATGTGGATCATCATAAACGGTAGGCCCACACACATACATCCCTACATTTGTTTTTTCTTTAGGGGTAAAAAGTTCTTTTTTATTAGTTAAATTATTTGTTAAAAAAATATCCATATCAGTTGATTAAGAAATATACCTTATTTGATGATTTGTTAATCTAATTGATTAACTTGGAATCTTGCAAACAGGAATTGGCTCCATTTTATGCAAGTTTTGATTTCTAATTTTTTCGTATTGTGCTCTATGAGGTGAATTTGGGTTAGCCATGGCATCCTCAAGATCCGAATATTTGAATCCTAATTGACCCTCATCTGTTCTCCCATCATCCCACAAGCCATCTGTTGGAGGGGCATCAATTATTTCTTTTAATATTCCAAGCTCCTTACCTAATTCCCAAACTTCAGTCTTATTACAATCAGCAATTGGAGAAATATCTACTCCACCATCACCATATTTTGTGTAAAAGCCAACTCCAAAATCCTCTACTTTATTACCAGTTCCAACTACAATACCTTTGTTAGCTGCTGCTACTTGATACAAAGTAGTCATTCTTAATCTAGCTCTTGAATTTGCAAAACCATGTTCATTGTCAAATTCTTTTAATGAAGATGAAAATGAGTCAAATAATTTATCAAGACTCACTGTATGAGCTTCTACATTTTTAAATTTTTTCTTCAACCATTCCTGGTGCTTTAAGCTTAAATCATGTTGATTATCTTTTTGCCTAATTGGCATTGTTAGAACGATAGTTTTTATACCTGTCATGGCACACAAAGTACTTGATACAGATGAATCTATCCCTCCAGAAATTCCAATTACTAAGGACTTTGCTTTACTTGGCATTTGATTAACATAAGTTTTGATCCAATTTGAAATAAATTTGATTTTTTCTGAAGAGTTCATAGTTTTATATTTAATAATCTTATGCTTTAAAGCAATAGACTAAGATGCCGCCTGAATAGCATTTTTGGAATATGTGCTATTCTTTTTTATCTCATCTGAAATTAAAAATGCCAATTCTAACGCTTGGTTTGCATTTAATCTTGGGTCACAATGAGTATGATATCTTGAAGATAAATCCTTATCAGAAATTTTTTGAGCACCACCTGTGCATTCTGTCACGTTTTGACCAGTCAATTCTATATGTAGTCCGCCTGCAAAACTTCCTTCACTTTGATGGCAAGCAAATACATTTTTAACTTCACTTAATACACTATTGAATGGTCTTGTTTTAAATCCTGTAGTAGATTGAATCGTATTACCATGACATGGATCACATGACCATATTACGTTAAGCCCTTCCTTTTTAATTGCTCTAATTAATTTTGGTAAATGTTTAGAAACATTTTGATGCCCAAATCTTGAAATTAAAGTAATTTTGCCTTTTTCATTAGTAGGGTTAATTTTATTACATAATTTAATTAAATCCTCAGCCTTCAAGGTAGGTCCACACTTAATACCAATTGGATTATGTATTCCTCTACAAAACTCAACATGTCCACCATCAAGTTGTCTAGTTCTGTCTCCAATCCAAACAAAATGAGCTGATGTGTCATGATTTTCACCAGTTGTAGAATCTAATCTAGTCATTGACTCTTCAAAAGGGAGTAGTAATGCCTCATGAGATGTCCAGAAATTAACTGTTTTTAATCTTCTATTGAAGTCTGAATTAATTCCACAAGCATCCATAAAAGCTAAAGCTTTAGCTATTTGATCTTCCAATTCTTTAAATCTTTTAGCCTCTGGACTTTTTTTAATAAAACCTAAATTCCATGTGTGAACTTTTTTAAGATCAGCAAAACCACCATGACAAAATGCTCTAACAAGATTTAGGGTAGCCGCAGATTGAGAATAAGCTTTGAATAATCTTTTAGGGTCTGGCACTCTAGCTTTTTCACTAAATTCAATTCCATTTATATTGTCACCTAAATAGCTTGGTAATTCAATTCCATTTTTTGTTTCTGTTGGTGAGCTTCTTGGTTTTGAGAACTGTCCAGCTATTCTTCCTAATTTAACAACTGGTAATGATGCTGAGTAAGTAAGAACTAAAGACATTTGCAACATCAACTTAAATGTATCTCTAATATTATCTGGATGAAATTCTGCAAAACTTTCTGCACAATCACCGCCTTGTAAAAGAAAAGCTTTTCCGTCCACAACATCAGCAAGCTGTTGTTTTAGATGTCTAGTTTCACCAGCAAAAACTAAAGGTGGGAAAGTTCTCATTTTTTCTAAAACTTTATCCAACTCTTTTTTGTCCGGATACTCCGGAATATGTTTTACTGGATATTTTCTCCAACTATTTATTTTCCAATTTTTCATGTTCAACCTAAGATTGTTGTATCAGAGTTTTATTTTTATTCAACGGTTACAGATTTAGCTAAATTTCTTGGCTTATCTATGTCAAAACCTTTTTTAAGTGCAGAATAATATGCAAGTTTTTGCAGTGGTATGGTTAATAAGAAAGGTAAAAGATCTTGATTTGTACTCTCAACCTCTATCGTTTCCCAAATATTTTCAGAAATTACTTCATCCGTGCTCTTATTTGTTATTAATAAAACTTTTGCACCTCTAGCAATAACTTCCTGCATATTTGAAATAGTTTTTTTATAATAGTCATCTCTTGGGGCTAAAACTACTACTGGCATCCCCTCTTCAATTAAAGCTAGTGGTCCATGTTTCATTTCACCAGCAGGATAACCTTCGGCATGAACGTAAGATAATTCTTTTAATTTTAGAGCTCCTTCTAAGGCAATAGGATAAGAAAATCCCCTGCCTAAAAACATTGAACCTTTGGCCTCATTAAAAGTATTCGATACATTTTGTATTTTGTTATCTGTTAACAAAGTTTGTTCAACTAATTTTGGTAATTTTTTCAGATCTTTAATCTTTTCTGAAAGCTCATTTTTGTTCAAATCACCTCTTAATAAACCAAGTTTTAAAGCCAATATGTATAATATTAAAATTTGACCTAAAAAAGCTTTTGTAGAAGCAACCCCAATTTCTGTTCCACAATGAATGGGTAAAACAAATTCGGAATCTCTAGCAATTGAGCTCTCTATAACGTTAACGACTGCGCAAGTTTTCATGCCTTTTTTATTACATATATCTAGCGCAGCATAAGTGTCAGCTGTTTCACCTGATTGTGATACAAACACGTACAAACTATCTTTTTTAAATCTATTTTTTCTGTATCTAAATTCTGAAGCGATATCAATATTTACATCTAGCGAAGTTAATTCCTCGAACCAATATTTTGCCATTAGGCATGAATGATATGCGGTACCACAACCAATTAGTGTAATAGAATTAATTTCATTTTTTTTCCATGGAATATTATAAATATTAA
>CACGEC010000010.1 GCA_902572005.1 uncultured Pelagibacteraceae bacterium
ATCAATAGATCCTGATGTTTTAATTTTTAAATAATTTTTTTCGTTAGATTGAGTTAGTTCTACAGGAGAATTTTTTAAGGAATTCTCAATTTCCAATATGAGATTATTTTTCCAATTTAACCGAATTATTTGCCATGACCCAAGTGCAATGAAAACTAATATGAAAAAGATTATAAAAACTGAAAATAAAAACTTATGTTTCAATGATAAAAATTAACTTCCCCAAATATAAATTGCTGCAAATAAAAACAACCATACTACATCAACAAAATGCCAATACCATGCTGCAGCCTCAAAACCAAAATGATGATCTTTATTAAAATGTCCCCTTTTACCTCTAAACAAACATACGGCTAAAAATATGGTTCCCACAAGTACATGGAAACCATGAAATCCTGTTGCCATATAAAAAACTGATCCATAAATATGATTTGAAAAAGAAAATGATGCGTGCTGATACTCATAAATTTGCAGAAGGGTAAAACAAAAACCCAAAATAACAGTCAACCATAAACCTTGGATAAAACTTTTTCTATCATCCTCAAGAAGAGCATGATGAGACCAAGTAACAGTTGTTCCTGATAATAATAAAATTAATGTGTTAATTAATGGAATGTCCCAAGGGTCAAATGTTTCGATATCTTTTGGAGGCCATACATTTCCAACAAACTCATTTGGAAAAAGACTTACATCAAAATATGCCCAAAACCATGCCACAAAAAACATTACCTCTGATGCAATGAATAATGTCATACCATAGCGATGATGAATTTGAACTACGGGTGTGTGATGGCCTTGGTGCTCAGCTTCAATCACTACATCTCTGAACCACATGTAAGCTCCATAAATTAATAAGGCAAAACCTACATACATCCCCCATGATATATCTGTATGAAGATAATAGACTGAACCTAAGGCCAATACTAAACAAGAAAAAGAAGTATAAATTGGCCAAGGACTTGGGTCTACTAGATGATAATCATGTTTTTTTTCAGCTGACATTTTTTTGGATTATGATTGTTTATAGTAATCTGTCGAGAAAAAAGTATATGACATAGTTACATCTTGTAAATTTTTAACAGTTGGATCATTGACCATTTCGGGGTCTAAATAAAAAGTCATTACGTAAGTTGCTTTTTCTCCAGGTTTTAATTCTTGTTTTTCAAAGCAAAAACATCCCAATTTACTATAATACTTTCCAAAACTCGCAGGCGAAACATTAAAGCTTGCAACACCAGCTGTTGGCTCCGTACTATAATTTTGTACCTCAAATTCTATCTTATTAACCTGACCTACTTTTACATCAATTACGTTATTTTTTGCTTTAAATTCCCAAGGTAAATTATTAACATTTGTATCAAACCTTACACTCACAACTTTATTTAATACTATTTTTGGAGCATCATTAGAAACTTGAGTAGTTCCACCAAAACCAGTAACTCTACAGAATAAATCATACAGAGGCACTGCAGCGTACGACAATCCTAGCATTAAAACGAAAATTGCTGAAAGTATTAGTGGGGTTAATTTCTTTTTTTGCATCATAATGACCTGTCAAATACTCCTGTATTATAAAGCGTAAAAAAGAAAAGAAAGATCATAAAGGCAATGATTGCTAAAGCAGTTAATATATTTTTTTTCTTAGTTTTTTTATCAGGTGTTATCATAAAATCTTATCTATCAGAAAAAGCACAAAAACCAAAAATAAATATAAAATAGAATATCCAAATATTGATTTAGCTTTTTTTGAGTCAAACTTATTTTTCTTAAAGCTATAAAGCTCATAGCATAAAAAATTGTAATAAAAGGTTAATAACAATGCAGGTATCAAAAAAACCAATCCTACAAAATTTATCCAAAAAGGGAAAATAATAACTGGCAACATTAACAATGAATAAACAAATATATTAGTCTTGGTGCTCTCAACTCCATTGGTTAGTGGCAACATTGGTATATTTGCTTTTTTATAATCATCCGATTTATACAAGCTCAAAGCCCAAAAATGTGAAGGTGTCCAAAAAAATATTATTAAAAAAAACGCTAACGGTTCGATAGATAATGAGCCAGTAGCTATAGTCCATCCAATAACTGGAGGGAAAGCCCCTGCAGCTCCACCAATAACAATATTTTGTGGTGTTCTCCTTTTTAACCAGATTGTATAAACAAAAACATAAAATAGAATTGTTAAAAGTAAAATGGCTGCTGAAATTTTATTAGTAAAATAATCTAATGCTACCACTGAGATAATAGATAATGTAACACCAAAAATAAGAGCTTGATTTTTATTAACCTTTCCAGTTGGTATAGGTCTTAAACAAGTTCTTGTCATTAAAGCATCAAGATCTGACTCGTACCACATATTTAGTGCACCAGCCGCACCTGCTCCAAGAGAAACTAGTAAAATTCCAATTATAGCATCTTTTGTTGATATAAGATTTGGTGCAGTTAATAATCCAACTGCACAAGTAAAAATTACTAATGACATTACTCTTGGTTTCATCAGTTTAAATAATTCAGAAAAATTAAATAAATCCTCCTGACTTAAACTTTTATTTTTTAGCCTTGAGTTACTCATTAGATATCTTTGCTTCTATTAGCTATGAGATTTTTGTGTTTCTTGATCATCCTCAAACTTTGGTAGTTCCTCAAAAGTGTGGAAATTCGGTGGAGATGGCACTGTCCATTCTAATGTCGTAGCTCCTACTCCCCAAGGATTTTGAGCAGCTGCTTTTTTCTTTGCAAAAGAATAAATAAGATTTACAAAAAATACTGCTAATCCGGCAACAGCAACATATGATCCGATTGAAGAAATATAATTCCATCCTGCAAATGCATCAGGGTAATCAGCATATCTTCTAGGCATTCCAGCTAAACCTAAAAAGTGTTGTGGAAAGAAAATTAAGTTTACCCCAATAAAAGTTAGCCAAAAGTGCAATTGCCCTAGCCACTCTGAATATTCGTATCCGGACATTTTCGAAAACCAATAATAGAAGCCAGCAAAAATTGCAAAAACAGCACCCAAAGATAAGACATAATGGAAATGAGCAACTACATAATAAGTATCATGCATCGCTGTATCTACACCAGCGTTAGCGAGAACTACACCTGTCACTCCACCAACTGTAAACATAAAAATAAATCCTAGAGCCCAAACCATAGGTGTTTTAAAAGATATCGACCCTCCCCACATAGTAGCAATCCATGAGAAAATTTTAATTCCAGTTGGCACAGCTATAATCATTGTGGCAGCTAAAAAATAAGCTTTAGTATCTGTACCTAAACCTACAGTGTACATATGATGTGCCCATACAACAAAACCTACGATTCCAATAGCTACCATTGCATAAGCCATTCCTAAATAACCAAAAACTGGTTTTCTTGAAAAAGTTGAAACAATATGACTAATCATTCCAAAACCTGGTAAAATTAAAATGTAAACTTCCGGATGACCAAAGAACCAAAACAAATGTTGGAATAAAACTGGATCACCTCCTGTCTGAGCCTCAAAAAAGGCGGTTCCAAAATTCCTGTCTGTTAACAACATCGTTATTGCACCAGCAAGCACTGGTAAAGATAATAATAGCAAAAATGCTGTTACTAAAATTGACCAAGCGAATAAAGGCATTTTATGTAATGTCATTCCTGGTGTTCTCATGTTTAGGATCGTAGTAATGAAGTTCACTGCCCCTAAAATTGAGGAAGCTCCAGCTAAGTGTAAACTTAAAATTGCTAAGTCCATTGCAGGACCTGGTTGACCAGCCTTAGATGATAATGGAGGATAAATAGTCCATCCACCACCAACTCCTGTTTGACCTGGAGGGCCATCAGCGAAGATTGATAAAATTAATAATGTTAATGAAACTGGTAATAACCAAAAAGAAATATTATTCATTCTTGGAAATGCCATATCAGGTGCACCAATCATAATTGGTACAAACCAATTACCAAAGCCACCTATCATTGCTGGCATTACCATAAAGAAAATCATGATCAAACCATGACCTGTAACTAACACATTGTATAAGTGATAATTTCCACCTAAGATACCATCTCCAGGATGCATAAGTTCCATTCTCATTAAAACTGAAAATGCTGTTCCTATTACACCTGCAACAATCGCAAAGATTAAATACATTGTACCTATATCTTTATGATTAGTTGAATATGCCCAACGTTTCCAACCTGTTGGCGTATGATGGTCGTCGTGTGATGCTGTTTGTGTATACATATTTACTTACTCGCTAGTTTAAATTTATCATTTTCAATTTCTTCTTTTGCAAATTTTACCCGTGCCTCAGATAACCATTCTTGATAATCTTCTTCACTTACTACTTTAACAGTGATTGGCATAAATGCATGTTTAATTCCACAAAGTTCTGAACACTGACCATAGTATGTTCCTTCTTTTTCAGCCTTAAACCATGTTTCATTAATTCTTCCCGGGACAGCATCTCTTTTAACTCCAAAGGCTGGTAAAGCCCATGCATGTAATACATCGTTAGCAGTGATTAAAACTTTTACAACTTTATTTACTGGTACAACAACTTCATTATCCACCGCGAGTAATCTAGGTTGATCCGCTTTTAAATCTTTTTCTTCAATCATATAAGAGTCAAAAATAATATTTTCATCAGGATATTCATATCCCCAGTACCACTGATACCCGATAGCTTTAATAGTCAAATCAGCTTTTGGAATTGTATCTTGTTTGTATAAAATTTTAAATGATGGAACTGCCATGACTATTAAAATTAAACATGGAATTAAAGTCCATAAAACTTCAACTGTTACATTATGCGTTCTTTTAGATGGATTAGGATTTGCAGAAGCTCTAAATCTTACACATGCATAAAGCATTAGAAATAAAACAAAAACACTAATTGCAATTATGATCGGAAGTAAAAGATTATTATGAAAATTAACAATATCTCTCATTCCATCTGATGCAGGGTTTTGAAAACCTAATTGCCAATCCTTTGGTTGGTCAGCTAACGCTGCAACTGAAATAAAGAAACTAAAAATTATTAATAAAATTTTTTTCATTTTTAATAGCTATATAAAGCTCTTTTGTTAAAATTACACTTTAGTTTTCGCGACAATTTATCAATTAATCACATAATTTATGATCGAAATTGCAGCTATGACAGCTGTTTCTGACCTTAAAATATTTTCATTAATCTTAATTGCTTGAACACCTCTAAAAGAGAGAATCTCTTCCCTCTCAGCCTCTGAAAAATCACCCTCAGGACCTATAATAATGCAAACTGGTTTGTCTGAAAATTTTGACTTATCAATTTTATTATTATCCGAATTTAAATCTGTAAAAATTAAATTTATTGAATTAGTTTTCAAAAAATTATTTAAGTTTTGAGATTCTTCAATTATTGGCACATTAATACGGTTTGATTGTTCACTTGCTTCGATAACAATTTTTTCTAATCGTTCTTTATTTATTTTTCTAA
Source organism: uncultured Pelagibacteraceae bacterium (assembly GCA_902572005.1). Classification (GTDB taxonomy): domain Bacteria; phylum Pseudomonadota; class Alphaproteobacteria; order Pelagibacterales; family Pelagibacteraceae; genus Pelagibacter. The sequence goes on from CACGEC010000010.1 coordinate 5,463, forward strand.
CGATTGTTCGTTCAAAAATAATTGGTAAAAATTTTGTTACACCAAGCTCTGTTGCTTTTTGGATCATAAAATTTTGATAATTTGATTTAATAGGAGAAAAAGCTAACCATAATTCTTTAGTATTTTCTTTTTGTCTTAATTGTTTGGTTATTTTAAATTCAACAATATTTTTTGATATTCCTAAAATTTTTGCTTCCCATTCTCCATTTTTATTAAATAAAGAAAAAACTTCATTTTCTTTTGCTCTCATTACTTTGGTTAAATAATGAGATTGGGACTTATCTAATTTATCAATCATGTCGGCCGATAATGTCGCTGAAAAAAATAATCTTATATTGCTCATTTATGTTAAGTTAGTTTATGAAAAATATTAAAGCAATAATTTTTGATGCATATGGGACATTGTTTGATGTCAATTCAGCTACTGAGAAATGTAAAGATAAAATTGGAGATAAGTGGGAAGGTTTTGCAAATTATTGGAGAACTACTCAATTAGAATATACCTGGCTTCGAAGTTTAATGAATAGACATAAAGATTTTTGGCAAGTTACAGAAGATAGTTTAGATAAATCTATGAAAGTTTTTAATATAGATCCTTTAATGAGAAATGAATTGTTAGATTTATATAGAGTTCTCTCTCCTTTTAAAGAAGTTCCTAAGGTTTTAAAAACACTTAAAGAAAAAAAATTTAAATTAGCAATTTTATCTAATGGGACCCCTTCTCTATTAATTGAATTAGTCAAAAGTAATAAATTAGATAATATTTTTGATGACCTTTTTTCGATTGAAAAAGTAGGAATTTATAAACCTGACTCTAAAGTCTATGACATGCCTATTCAAAAATATAAAATAGAAAAAAATGAAGTAGCTTTTTTAAGTGCGAATACTTGGGATGTTTCAGGTGGTGGAAACTATGGTTATCAATCTATTTGGGTAAACAGAAATAAAAATATTTTTGATAATCTAGATTATAAGCCTAAAAATGAAATTAAAGATTTAAGTGAACTAATAAAATTAGTTTAATTACCAAGATGAATTTGGTCCGTTTAAGAATTCAATTTCTTCTTTTGTAGATTGTCTTCCTAAAATTTTATTTCTATGAGGATATCTATTAAATTTTTTTATAGCTTTTGTATGGTCTTTCCAAAACTTTTTTATATCAACTAAACCAGGATGGTCTTGAAGATATAATTCCATAAAATGATATGCCATTTCATGATCAAACATTTCCTCACTATGTATCAAGGGCAATAGCATAAAAAATCTTTGGCTTTGATCCATCTCTTTTAAAAAATCAGATTTAATTGCATAATGAACAATTAGTCTTGTTTTAGAGTCTTGCTCGAAAGCTCTTTTGTGATCTCTAAACATATTTCTTGAAAATTGATCAAATAGGATAACTAATGCAAGACTTCCTAAAGCAGTATCTTGCCAATCATCATATTCATTCAAACTTGCTTTTTCGTAATCATTTAAGAATTTTTCTTTAATTATTTGATCAAACTTTTCGTCTTTTTTAAAACGTTTTTCAGAAGGAGTTTCTATAAACCAAAAATCAAGAATTGCTTGAGCTCGTGGATTCATATTCTATTTTCATCAAAATTTTTATTCAAATTAAGACTTATATTTCTCGAATTTTTATTATTCCAATTTGAAAGTGATTTTAAGATTGGAATTAATGACAATCCAAATGATGTTAAAGAGTATTCTACTTTGGGGGGCATTACACTTTTTACTTCACGATTTACTAAACCATCTTGTTCTAGTTCTTTCAATTGCTTTGATAACATTTGTTGAGTAACTTTAGATAGCGTTCTTTTTAATTCTCCAAATCTTACTTTTCTTTTATTAAAAAGATTAAAAAGAATTCTTATCTTCCATTTACCACCAAAAAAATATGTTGCTCTTTCGGCGGGGCAATCAGCGATTTTACTCATAGTATGATTTTATATACCGGTATGTTTTTAAAGTGTAATTGACTATTTCTAACAAATCTTTAAACAAGAATCAAATAAATTAATTAGAAAGTGGGGAATATGACTAAAGGACAAAGAGCGGGAGAAAGTGCATTAGCAGTAGATGTTGAACAAGGAAAATCTTATTATTGGTGTAGTTGTGGTAAAAGTTCCAAACAACCATTCTGTGATGGCTCACATAAGGGAACTGAGTTTAATCCAGTAGCATACAAAGCTGAAGAAACAAAAAAAATGTTTTTTTGTGCCTGCAAACAAACAAACAATTCCCCATTTTGTGATGGATCACATAACAAAAAGTAACATTGAAAATTAAGATATAACAATTACTCTAGTAACACATGATAATTGAAATAGATAAAATTATAGACCCAATTCCCGCATCAGATGGTGCTGGAGTAAAATTAAAAAGAAGTATTGGAGTAGAACCAAATTACTTTGATCCTTTTTTAATGTTAGATGAGTTTGGATCAGAAAATAGTGAAGATTATATTGCAGGCTTTCCACCACACCCTCATAGAGGAATTGAAACAGTTACTTATATGCTCGCAGGAGACTTTGAACACAAAGATAGCACTGGTGGCGAAGGTAAAATGACAGCAGGTGATGTTCAGTGGATGAAAACAGGAAGTGGTATTATTCATTCTGAAATGCCAGCTATGAAAGAAGGAAAGCTACATGGATTTCAACTATGGATTAACATGCCTGCTAAATTAAAAATGAGCAAACCAGAATATATTTATATTGATGCTGACAAAATGGCTGTTCATAAAGATGATGATAAACAAGTAAAAGTTATAGCTGGTAAATTTGAAAATGCTGAAGGTCCTGTAAAAGGACATAATGTTGAACCAGTTTATTTTGATGTTGAACTTAAAAAAGATAAAGAATTTAATGTTAAATTACCCTCTACTCACAACTCTTTTATTTATTTGATTAATGGCGAAATTGTAATTGGTGAAAAGAAACATGATAATTTGAAAGACAGTACTTTAATTTTATTATCTAAAGGTGATGAATTAAAAGTAAAAGCTAAATCTAATGCTAAACTATTAGTAATTTCAGGAAAACCTATTAACGAAGTAATTGCTAGAGGTGGACCATTTGTGATGAATACTAAAGCTGAGATCTTGCAAGCAGTTCAAGATTATCATAATGATACATTTGTAAAATGAGAGCAGTAACTATTTCAAAAAATGGTGGCCCAGAAGTTTTAGAAATAAAAGATATAAAGCTTGAAGATCCAAAATCTGGTGAAGTTTTAATTAAGAATGAAGCTATCGGTTTAAATTATATAGATACTTATCACAGATCTGGTCTCTACCCTGTTGAATTACCATCTGGGATTGGAATTGAAGGCGCAGGTATTATTGAAAAAATTGGACCAGATGTAAAAGATTTTAGTATTGGGGATAAGGTTGCTTACGCTTCAATGCCAATAGGTTCTTATTCAACACATAGAATTTTTCCAACAAAAAAATTAGTAAAAGTTCCAAATGAGATTGAATTAGAAAATGTAGTAACTTTAATGACAAAAGGATTTACTGTTTTCTATCTTCTTCACAAAACTTATCCTGTTAAATCTGGAGAAACTATTTTATTTCACGCGGCTGCCGGAGGTGTTGGTCAAATTTTTTGCCAATGGGCAAAAAGTTTAGGATGTGAAGTAATTGGAACAGTTGGCTCAGATGAAAAAATTGAAATAGCCAAAGCTAATGGTTGTGATCATGTCATTAATTATTCAAAAGAAAATTTTGCAGAAAAAGTTAAAGAAATTACAAATGGTGCTGGTGTGCCAGTTGTATATGATGGTGTTGGTAAAAAAACTTTTGATGGTTCAATTGAATGTTTAAAAATTAGAGGTATGATGGTCTCTTTTGGAAATGCATCTGGACCCTTAGATCCATGTAATGTGACTAAGTCTTTGGCACCAAAAGGTTTATATTTAACAAGACCAAGTATTGCTCATTATACAGCAACAAGAAAAGAGCTAGACGAAGCTGCGAAAAAAGTTTTTGAAATGTTTATAAAAAAAAAATTTACTCTAAATATTTTCAAAAAATACTCATTAGATGAAATTGTAAAAGCTCATCAAGATTTAGAAAATAGAAAAATTTTAGGGCCTGCTGTAATTATTCCTTAATCTACTTTTACATCCATGTCAGACATATGAAGTTTAAGGGCATTTGTAGAAATATGAATTTCTCTTATAAAAAACATTATTGATATAATCATAGATAAACAGCAAGAACCAAAAATTACTCTAGCAATAAAAACTTCATCTAAGTAAAGACCTAATACAGTTAACATGTTAAATAAAAAACCAAATGCTGCAAACATAATAGTCCATCTCAATAAAACAATTCTACCACTTAAATTTATGAACTGTTTTTTCCATTCTGCTGGAACATGATTTTCATAAACATGCTCATCATGAAGCTCTCTAATTAGTTTACTTAATGAGTGAAATCTATTGCTATATATGTTCATAAGCAAAGGAATTGCTGGAAACATTAATGCGGTGACAGTGTAATCTATATTCATACGAATCAGTTTGATTATCAATCTTGCGTTTGTTATTTACAAGTAAAATTTATGAACCAATTAAACTTATTTATAGAGCTCACAAGATTAAAAAAGCCGATTGGCTATATGCTGCTATTTTGGCCTTGTTCTTGGGGACTGACCTTAGCTTATGATCTATCTGGTGATTTATATATTTATTTTTTTTATTTAACACTTTTTTTTCTAGGTTCTGTTCTTATGAGATCTGCTGGCTGCATTATAAATGATATACTGGATAGAAAGTTTGATAGAAAAGTTTTAAGAACAAAAAATAGGCCAATAGCCTCTGGAAAGATTTCAGTAAAACTTGGATTAATTTATTCTGGATTTCTTTGTATATTGGCTTTTTTAGTTCTAATAAATTTTAATTATTTCACTATTTTAATTGCGCTTGCCTCAATGCCTTTAGCATTTACATATCCTCTCATGAAAAGATTCACTTATTGGCCCCAATTATTTCTAGGAGTAACTTTCAATTATGGTTTGATTCTTGGCTGGACTTCAATTAATAGTGAAATTAGTTTAATTCCTATTTTTTTTTATTTAGGAGCCATATTTTGGACACTTGGTTACGACACAATATATGGGTTTCAGGATATTAAAGACGATGAAATAATAGGGCTAAAATCAACATCTATAAGATTTAAATCTAATCCAAATATATTTCTTAATTTATGTTTTTTTATTTTTTTATCTTCTTTAATTATCGTGGGGTATTTAGAGGAATTGAATAAATATTATTTTATGTTCTGTTTTTTAATTTTTTTTCAAATGTTTTATTTTCAATTAAAAAAATTAAAATTTTCTGATCCTGAAAGTTGTTTTAAAACTTTTAAATCAAACAACATATTGGGTTTGATGATATTTTTAAGTTTAATCATAGGTAAATATTAATATGTCAAATTATCAAATTTTGAAGAGACTATATTTTGATTATACACAAAAATATCTTAAAAATATTATACTATCTGTCTTCTTTACTGTTTTGTTGGCTGGAAGCACATCAGCGGTAGCTTACTTGTTAGACCCAGCTATTAAACAGTTGTTTATAGAACAAAACAAAGAATTAATTTATGTAATCCCAAGTTTGATTGTATTAGCTTTCACTGTCAAAGGTGCTTCTCTTTATCTTGCAAGGGTAATCATGATAAATGTTTCACAAGAAGTACGGAAAGATGTTCAGGTGGATATGTTTAAATCATTGCTTAATGCAGATACAAAATTAATAGATAAAAAACATTCGGGAAAATTTATAACAAATTTAACAAATGACGTAGATATGATTACCAGTTTAGTAAGTACTGCAATTCTAAACTTATTTAAAGATAGCCTTACTTTAATTGGTTTATTATTAGTAATGTTTTATCAAAACTGGAAATTGGCATTAGTTGCAATAATCATGATACCCCTTGCCAGTACAGCTGCAAAAAGCCTGGGAAAAAGAATTGGTAAAGTAACAACACAACAAATGGGTAAGGCAGGAATTTTAACCTCTTACCTAATTGAAATTTTCCAAAATCATAAATTAATTAAAATATTTCAGAAAGAAACTTATGAACAAAATAGAGCAAATGAATATTTAGATAACCTTAAAGAGTCTAACAAAAAAATTGGGGTAGTTTTTGTAAGAGCATCCCCAATAATGGAATTCTTAACTGGAATCATGATAGCATTTTTAATCTTTTATTCAGCAAAGCTTATTTCAGCAAATGAATTGGGGGTAGGTAACTTTTTTTCATTTTTAGCAGCTATGATGTTGGCCTACCAACCTGTAAGATCTCTAGCGACACTCAACATTACTATACAACAAGGACTGTCAGGAGCTAGAAGAGTTCTTCCTATAATAGATGATGTACCTGAAATTAAAGAGGTTCAAAAACCAAACGAACTGATAGTCACACAAGGTAAAATTAATTTTGACAATGTATCGTTTAATTACTCAGAAGATGAAAAAACAACATTAAATTCAATAAATCTTGAAATACCTGGCGAAAAAATGACCGCACTAGTTGGCCACAGTGGTGCTGGAAAATCTACAATATTAAACCTTATTCCCCGATTTTATAATGTTGATAAAGGTGATATCAAAATTGATGGTCAATCAATTAACGAGGCAACTATATTTTCTCTTAGAAAAAATATTTCTTTAGTAAGTCAGGATACTACTTTGTTTGATGACACAATTAAAAATAATATTTTTTATGCAAATCGGGATGCGAGTCAGAAAGAAATTGAAGATGCTGCAAATTACTCTTTTGCTAGTGAATTTATAGAAAAACTACCTCACAAATTTGATACCTTAATTGGAGAAAACGGTGTTAGATTATCAGGGGGGGAAAAACAAAGACTTTCAATTGCTAGGGCTATTTTAAAAAAAAGCCCAATAATTTTGCTTGATGAGGCAACATCATCTTTGGATGCAGATACTGAAAATAAAATCCAAAAAGCCATAAGTTTTCTAACAAAAGGAAGAACTACAATTGTTATTGCTCACAGACTTTCAACAATATTAAATTCAGATAAAATTTATGTTATTGATAAAGGTCAAGTAGCTGGAGAAGGTAAACATGACGATCTGTTAAAATCCTCTGAAATTTATAAAAATTTTTATGAGAAACAGATTAGAAAATCATAATGATTATAATTTATAGAATTATAATAAACTTAATTTTTTTATTATCACCAATCATTGTTTTGCACAGATTGATTAAAGGTAAAGAGGATTTTAAACGATTTAAAGAAAAATTAGGATTTTTTTCAGGCCGAAAAAAAAAGGCTAGATTAATATGGTTCCATGGTGCGAGTGTCGGGGAACTTCAAAGTATTGTTCCTATTTTAGAAAAACTAAATAAAAAAAAAGAAATTCATCAAATTTTATTAACCTCAAATACCCTAAGTTCTTCAAAGGTTATTCAAAAATTAAATATTAAAAAAGTTACTCATAGGTTTTTTCCAATTGATACAAATTTTTTAACAAAAAAATTTATTAATTATTGGAAGCCCACAACAGTTTTTTTTATCGACTCTGAAATTTGGCCGAATATGATTGAAAATTTAATTAAACAAAAAATATCAATTAACTTGTTAAACGGAAGAATAACAAAAAAAACATATAAAAAATGGATGACTTTCCCTATTTTATCAAAAAAGATTTTTAGTAAATTTGATTTATGTTTAGCCTCTAGTATTGAGTCAAAAAAGTATCTTAAAAATCTTGGTGCTAGAAATGTTAAAATCTTTGGAAATCTAAAATTCTCACAATCAGAAAACGAGGAAGTTTTTCTAAAAAATAGATTAAAAAAATTTATTTCATCTAAAAAAGTCTGGTGTGCTTCAAGTACTCATGAAAGTGAGGAAAAAATTTGTGGTGAAGCTCACAAAGAATTAAAAAAAAAATATAAAAATTTACTGACTATAATTATTCCTAGACATGTAGATAGAGCAAAAAAAATTGAAGAAGAATTAAATAAATTGAATTTAAAAATACATACTCACACACCAGATAAAAAAATTAACAACCAAACTGATATCTATATAGTAAATACTTATGGTAAAACAAAATCTTTTTATAATATTTGTAAAAATGTTTTTTTGGGAGGCTCACTAATAAATCATGGAGGTCAAAATCCACTTGAGGCAGCTAGATATGGCTGTAATATTTTGCATGGCCCGAATACCTCAAATTTCAAAGAAATTTACCAATTTTTGAAAAAAAATAATATTTCAATAAAGGTTAAGAATAAAAATCAAATCATTAATTACCTTAACAAACTTTTTTCAAAAAAAACAAATTCATATAAAATTAAAAAAAAATTAAACTTGAAAGGACAAAAAATTTTAATATTAACTTACAAAGAAATTCAGAAATTTATCTAAAACAATGAAAGTTAAAAAACCTAAATTTTGGGATCATAAAGGATTATCTTTTTTTTCAGTTATTCTTTTACCTTTCTCTTTAGTTTATTATATTGCTCACCTCACCAATTTTTTCTTTAAAAAACCGAAAAAATTTAAAATTCCAGTTATTTGTATAGGTAATATTTATTTAGGTGGAACGGGAAAAACACCTTTAGCTCTTAAAATATTTAATATTGCAAAATCTTTAGGGAAAAAACCAGCGTTTGTAAAAAAAAATCACAATTATGTAATTGATGAAATTAAGATGTTAGAAAAATCAGGGAAAACATTTTCAACGGATAAAAGAGAGACAGGTATTTTATTATCAATTGAAAATCAAAATGACCTAGCAATTTTAGATGATGGTTTTCAAGATTTTTCAATAAAGCCAGATTTTTCGGTTTTATGTTTCAATTCAAAACAATTAATTGGTAATGGTTTCTTAATTCCCTCAGGTCCACTAAGAGAAAAATTGAAAGCAATCTTAAGAGCTGACTGTGTTGTAATCAATGGAAATAAAAATATTGAATTTGAAAATAAATTAAAAACAATTGCCGGCAATAAAGAATTACCAATTTTCTACTCAGAGTATAAAATTAAAAACTTTGAAAAATTTATGAATAAAAAAATAATTGCATTTGCTGGCATAGGCAATCCATCAAATTTTTTTGATTTGTTAAAAGAAAAAAATATAATATTAAAACAAACTTTTTCTTTTCCTGATCATCACAATTATACCACTGAGGATTTTGACAGAATAATTGGAGATAAGTCAACGAAAATTGTAACAACTGAAAAAGACTATTATAGAATGACTGATGAACAAAAAAAAAATTGCGAATATGTTGAAATTGAATTGATAATAAAAGAGGAAAATCAATTTAAGAATTTACTAGAACAAAATATATGAAAAAAATTAAATACTTTATAGAGTTTATATTAATCGTTTGTTTTTTTTTTATATTTAAAATTATTGGTTATAAAAATGCATCAAGTTTAGGTGGAATAATAGGAAAAAAATTAGGACCATTTTTCAGATCAAATAGTAAAATTCACGAAAATCTTAAAAATTCTCAGATAGGTGTTTCCTTCGAAGATAGAAATAAACTAATTAATATTATGTGGAGTAATTATGGTAAAATTTTATCTGAATATATGTTTTTAAAACAATTCCGGAAAAAAAATTTAAATAAATTTGTTGAAATTAAAGGCTTAAATATTTTACACAACATTAGAAGAAATAATGAACAGGTAGTTTTTGTATCGGGACATTTTAATAATTTTGAATTGATGGCAATGGAAATTGACCGAGCTGGTATAGATTTGTGTGCAATATATAGACCCTTAAATAACCCATTCTTGAATGTGATAATGGAAAGTATAAGAAAAAACTACATTTGTAGAAATCAAATTAAAAAGGGTAAGGCCGGAACTAGAGAGTTAATGAATTTATTCAAAAAAAACTATTCAGTAGCTATGATGATTGACCAAAGAGTGAGTGAAGGAAAACCAATTAAATTATTTAATCGTTTAGCAAAAACAACCACCATACCTGCTCAGCTATCAAAAAAATATGGATGCAAAGTTGTGCCCATATACATTGAAAGAACAAAAAATATTAATTTTAAACTAATTATTAGTGAACCAATAAAATTTGACAAAGATCTAACTGTCGAAGCAATAACATTGGAACTTAATAAAATATTAGAAAAAATGATTTTGAAAAATCCAGATCAATGGATTTGGTCCCATGATCGTTGGAAATAATTTAACCCTTATTGTTTAATTCTTCTCTTTTTATAGCAGCCTCAATATAAGAAAAATACGCCTCTTGTAATTCAACATTCCAATAATTGAGATTTTCAAGAGAAATTTTTTTTCCAGATATGGCACATATAACATGATCACCATCCTGAATAACTTTAAAATTATTTGGTAAATATTTTATTTTAGCTAATTTTTTAAACATTTTTAGTTTATAAATTATTATATGAAAGTTGGAATAATAGGAAGTGGTGGAAGAGAACATGCTGTTTGCGTTTCTCTTAAAAAATCACGAAATGTTAGTAAAATCTACTGTATTCCTGGAAATGCAGGCACCAGTTTAATTGCTGAAAATGTCAATATTCCAATAGACAACTTTGAAAAAATCAAAAATTTTATTTTATCAAATGCAATTGAAATTGTTATCATTGGACCAGAAAAACCTTTAGTGGAGGGTATTGTTGATTATCTTGAGACTTACAACATTAAAGTGTTTGGTCCTAATAAAGCAGCTTCTCAATTAGAGGGCTCTAAAACTTTTACAAAAAATTTATGTAAAAAATATAATATTCCCACTGCTAAATTTGGGGTATTTGAAAATATAAAAGATGCATTAATTTTTTTAGAAAATTGCAATTTACCAATTGTCATTAAAGCTGATGGGTTAGCTGCTGGTAAAGGAGTTTATATTTGTGAAAAAAAAGAGGAATACCTACAAGCAGTGCATGAAATATTTGAAGGTAAATTCGGACAAGCTGATAAAATTCTAATTGAAGAATTTTTGAAAGGAGAAGAAATGAGTTTTTTTATAATTTCTGATGGCAAATCCTATAAAAAGTTTGGCTCCGCTCAAGATCATAAAAGAGTATTTGAGGGTGATAAAGGAAAAAATACTGGTGGTATGGGAGCATATTCCCCATCGAGATTAGAGTCTAAAAGTCTAGAGAAAAAAATTTTAGATAAGATAATTGAACCAACACTAAAAGGTCTAAATAAAATGGATATAAATTTCATAGGTTTTTTATACGCAGGCTTAATGATAGTTGATAATGAACCTTATCTAATTGAATATAATGTCAGAATGGGTGACCCTGAATGTCAAACAATTTTACCCAAACTAAATAGTGATTTTGCTGAAATTTTAAGTTCATGCGTTAACAAAAATTTAGATTCAAATGAAATAAGTTGGCATGATGATAAATGTCTTTGTATTGTACTTTGCTCTAAAGGGTATCCAGAAAAATACCAGAGCAATGTTGAAATTAAGAATTTAGATAAAATAAAGTTGCAAGAAGGTGAATTTATATTTCACGCTGGAACTCACAATGATGATAAGAAAATTTTTTCTAATGGTGGCAGAGTTTTAAATTTTGTAATAAAATCAAATGATTTTAAAAACTGTAGAAGTCGTGGATTAGAACTAATCAAGGAACTCAATTGGGAAAATGGTTTCCATAGAAAAGATATAGGCTTCAAAGTAATAGATAAATGAGAGTCATAAGTGGAATTTATAAAGGAAAGAAAATCCTTCTACCAAAAGATAATAAAACAAGACCTTTAAGAGATCTGGTGAAAGAATCTATTTTTAATCTTATCACTCATTCTAAGAAAATTTCTTTGGACATTAATAATATAAATACACTAGATTTGTTTTGTGGCACTGGTTCGTTTGGAATTGAATGTTTATCAAGAGGTGCTGGAAATGTTTTTTTTATTGAAAACTATAGCGAGGCCATAAATATATTAAAAAAAAATTTATTAGATCTTGACACAAATAAATTTAAGATTATTGAAAAAGATTGTTTCACTTCACTTCCCTTAACTGAAAATTATAAAAATAAATTTCAAATAATATTTATAGATCCTCCATATAAAGAGAAAAAAATTAATATTATTTTAGAGCAAATTTTAGAAAAAAAAATTTTGAATAAAAATGGAGTAATTATTATTCACAGACATAAAAAGGATAATGTAATTTTAACAAAAAAATTCAATATTTTAGATACGAGAATTTATGGTCTATCAAAAATAATTTTTGGTAATTAAGATTTTATCAGATTTTTTTTGGTTTCTTTTTTTATTAATTCAACAGCAGGCTGATCATAAGGATTTATATTCATTAATTTTCCAAGAAGGATTGTCTCTAGTATAAAGAAAGTGAACAATTCACCTAGTGTCTCCTCATTTCTTTGACTGACATAAAAGGTTCTAAAAGGTATTTTGTTTTTTTTAAAAATTTTTTCTGTAGCCACAAATTGAGATTTTTTAATATGGTTTAAGTCTTTATTCTTTATATATTTATGACTCTTTAATAAGTACTTGTTTTGAATTTTATTTTTGAATTTATCTTCAACGAAAAAAAAAGTAAAAAAATTATTTTTCGTTCCATCCAAATACAATTGCATAAGACTGTGATTGTCTTTTGGCATTGTTGAGACAACTGGAAGTAAACCTTTACCTTTTTTACCAAGACTTTCTCCAACTAATTGTTGATACCAATAAAACAGATTATTAGAACACTCATCATAATTTAAAATTATTGAATTAAATTTTTTTTGTTTATGAAGACTAAAAATATTTGACACATTTGTTATTAATGAATCAATAAATCTTTTATTCTTAATTAATTTATTAAATCTTCTAAATTTTTTTGGGTTGAGTCCCATTAACTCTGCTGGAAGCATGCCAACCTCCGATAAAACAGAATACCTGCCCCCAATAAAATTATTATGATTAAATACTTCCGATCTTAATTCATTGGCTAAAGTTCTTAGATAGTTTTTTTTATTTTCAGTTATAAATATATTTTTTTGATTTTTGTTTATTAGCAAATTGCTATTTGCAATGGTTTCCAAAGTATTTCCAGATTTTGAAATTATTAAATTTAAAGATTTTTTTTTATAATCTAAAACTTTTTTTGTTGTTATTAAATTATTTACAAATGAAAAATTTTTTTTTATTTTATAATGTAAAAAATCATAAATTGATTGAGCCCCCAAGCTTGATCCTCCCATACCAATTAATCTAATATTTGAATATTTTTTGTATTTTGAAATTTTTTTTTTGCTAAAAGAATCTTTATAATTGTCACTTAGTGACTTTAGAATTTGGTTATTTTCATTTTTTATCTTATCTAATAAATTTAATAAGTTTTGATTTCTTTTTATTTTTTTAAAATATTTAAATGAAATATTTTTTGTCAATTTCATTTCTTTTTAATCTTTTTCAAAATAGATTTTTCAATTGAAGATAAATTTTTATCTTTTTTAGAGGTTAGGTTTTCCTTATCAAGAGATATTTTTTTTTCAGATGAGCTTTCATTTTTACTTTTAACTTTTATATCTTCTGGTACCGGCAGCTTGCCAAAATCAGGTGGTAAAACTAATGGGTTCTTTTTTTCAACTAGAAATTCATCTGAATTATTTTTTTTTTTTAATGTCAGTGCATCCTTAGTTGCTTGGCAAGCTGCCAAGGTAAAAATAACAATTAATAAAACAATTTTTTTCATTTTCTTACTTTAATTATCAGTTCTAAGTATATAAGTAAAATAACTCCAAAGGTTATAAATATATCTGCAACATTAAATATGAACCAGTGAAAATTGTTTATATGAAAATCTATGAAATCTGGAACAGATTTGTACATAATTCTGTCAAATATATTGCCTAATGAACCTCCAAATACTAAAATGAAACCTATTTTTTCTAAACCCTCAGATTTAATTATCATCAAGAAAATAATTGCGGTAATTGCTAAAATTATCACTGTAATAGAATTATAATATAATCCTTGATCTAATGAAAATAACCCAAAAGCAATGCCTTGATTCCAGATTAAGTTCAAACTGAAGAATGAGGTAACTTCTATAAAATCATTTCCAGAAGTATCTAAATTTTTTACTACTAAAATTTTAGTAATTCTGTCAAAAAAAAAGATGAAAAGAATTATTAAAAAATAATAGAGGTTTTTTTTAAACATTTTTAGTGTCATGTCGTGGACAAGGTAGCTCGTTTATTTTCCAACAAACTGGACACTTAACTCCTTTAGCTTTTTTTGTTTCAACACTAATTTTATCATAAACTCCATCTTTAATTTCTGCTGAAGAAGTTATACAAAGTTCAGATAAATCAATACCTTTTACTTGTTCCAAGCTTTTTTTGTCTAACTCAATCGTTAAGGCAGCTTCAAGGCTTGATCCTATTTCCTTTGTTCCCCTTTTTTCTTCTATACTTAAGTTACAAATATCTCTTATTCTGAGCAATTGTTCCCATTTATTGCTTAATCCTACGTTCTCAAATTTTTTCGGAAAACTTAAAAATCTCTCCAAATGAATACTTTTATTTTTTTTTGAAACAAGTTGATAAATTTCTTCTGTAGTAAATGAAAGTATTGGAGCAAACCATTTCAATAATGAATTTAAAATTATATCTAGTAATATTAGTGTAGATTTTCTTTTTTTGGAATCTTTAGGATCACAATATAAGGAATCTTTTCTTACATCGAAATAAAATGCAGATAATTCTACAGTACAAAAATTCAATAATTCTTTATAAAGGTTATGAAAATCATAATTTTTAAAATATTTCATAAAATTTAAATTCAATTGGTAAATCTTATGCAACATAAATTGTTCTAACTCTGGTAATTGTCTTGGATCTAAATCCTCTAGATTTACGTCCTCAAAATTATCATTTAAATTCCCTAGTAAATATCTAAAAGTATTTCTAATTTTTCTGTAAGATTCTGAATGTTGATCTAGAATTGAATAATCAATTCTTAGGTCTTCGGCATAATTTGATGAAGCAACCCATATTCTTAGTATGTCAGCACCATATTTTTTTAGAATATCCTCAGGAGCAATTACATTTCCTAAAGATTTTGACATTTTTAACCCTTTTCCATCAACTACAAAGCCATGGGACAGAATAGACTCAAATGGTGCTCTATCTCTAGTTCCACATGATTCTAATAAAGATGAATGAAACCAACCTCTATGTTGATCTGATCCTTCAAGATACATAGATGCTGGCCATTTTAAATCTTTTCTTTTTTCTAAAACAAATGAATGTGTTGACCCACTATCAAACCATACCTCCACTATATCACTAAGTTTTTCATAGTCCTCAGCTTTGTATTTTTTTCCTAAAAACTTTTGAGGCTCATCTGAAAACCAACAATCAGAGCCCTCCTTTTCGTAGATTTTTGCGATTGTTTCAAAAACTTCATCATCAACCAAGATTTCTTTAGTATTTTTATTTATAAAAATTGGCAAAGGAACTCCCCATACTCTTTGCCTTGAAACACACCAATCAGGTCGTGTTTCTATCATTGACTTAAGTCTTTCTTTACCCTTACTAGGATAAAAAGTTGTTTCATTAATAGCTTTTAACGCTTTTTTTCTTAAATTATGACTTTCCATTGAAATAAACCATTGAGGCGTTGCTCTATGAACTAATGGAGCTTTTGATCTCCAAGAATGTGGGTAAGAGTGAGTCAGCTCGCTATTCTTTAAAAGTTTTTTTTGTTCTTTTAATTTCTCAATGACAATTGGATTGGCTTTAAAAATATGGGTACCTTCAAACAATGAGACGTTTTTTGTATATTTACCGTCTCCATCGACTGTTTCTATTGCTTTTATTCCATTATTTAAACAAAGGTTAAAATCATCGGGTCCATGACTTGGTGCACAATGAACAATTCCTGTTCCTTGTTCTGTAGTTACAAATCGTGCCTCAAGCATGGGTATATCATAATCATACCCCAAATCAAAAAAGGGGTGATAACAAACTGTATTTTTTAAACTTTTACCTTTAAATTTTTTTATGTTTTTATATTTTTTTATTTCGCAGTCTTTTACCACTGAGTCTAATAATGCCTCAGCTATTACAATCTTTTTATTCTTAAAATCTCCATCATCAAGTAATTCAATTAGTACGTAGTCTAAATTATCGTTGTAAGCTAAAGCTCTATTAGCAGGTATGGTCCATGGAGTAGTTGTCCAAATAACAATATTATTTCCTTCAAGCTCTTTTAAATCTGAAGACTTAACTAAAAAACATGTGTAAATAGTATCTGATTTGTGATCTTGATATTCCACTTCAGCATCTGCAAGGGCAGTTTTTTCAACCGTTGACCACAACACTGGTTTAAAACCTCTGTATAAACTTCCCTCTTTTAAAAACTTACCAAGTTCTCTTACAATTTGAGCCTCAGCATCGTAGCTCATTGTAGAATAATAATTTTCCCAATCTCCAACAACACCTAACCGCTTAAATTGTTGTTTGTGAACTTCAATCCATTTTTCTGCAAACGATCTGCATTCTTTTCTAAATTCAACTATTGGGACCTCATTTTTATTTTTTTTATTTTTTTTGTATTGTTCCTCAATTTTCCATTCAATTGGTAATCCATGACAATCCCAGCCTGGCACATAAACCGAGTCTTTCCCGTCCATTTGATGAAATTTAACAATAATATCTTTAAGTATCTTATTAAGAGCAGTACCCATGTGGATATTTCCATTAGCGTATGGAGGACCGTCATGTAGAACAAATTTTTCTGAACCTTTTCTTGAGCTTCTCAACTGATCATAAAGATTTATTTTTTTCCATAACTCTAAGATTTCAGGCTCTCTTAACGGTAAATTAGCTTTCATTGAAAAAGCAGTTTTTGGAAGATTAATTTGTGTTTTACTCATTTTGTTTTTTTTGCCACCAATAAATCATTTTTAATTTGTTTTCTTAGTTGATTTATATTCTTAAATTTTTTTTCTTTTCTAATAAATTTTATAAACTCTACAGTTAAATACTTATTATATAGATTTCCAGAAAAATTAAATAAATGAACTTCTAATAATATTTTTTTTCCATTAAATGTTGGGCGATAACCCAGATTTGCTATCCCTTTGATAAATTTTGTCCCATCTATTGTTCTGGCTCTTACTGCATAAACCCCCGGACATGCTAAAATATAATTTTTAATATCAATATTAGCAGTCGGAAACCCAATTTTTTTTCCTAATTGTTTGCCTTTCTGTACTTTTCCTTCAATAGACCAACATCTTTTTAAAACTTTATTTGCCTCATTAAGTTTTCCTCTTTGTAAGTAATTCCTAATTAGTGTCGACGAAACTATTTTTTTTTTATTCAATAATGGTTTGGGTTTGATAATTTTATAATTGAATAGCTTCTCATATTTGATTAATTGTCTTACATCACCTTCCCTTTTATTTCCAAACCTAAAATTATTGCTCACAAATACAAATTTTGCTTTTAATTTTTTCACTAATATTTTTTTTATAAAATCAATAGATTTTATTTTAGAAAATTTTTTGTTAAAATTTTTTGTGATAACAAAGTCAACTTTAAATTTACTTAAAATGCTTAGCTTTTGTCTTTGATTTGATATTCTAAAATTTTTTATTTTATTATTGAAATACATTTTTGGCATCGGCTCAAAAGTTAAAACACCTCTGATCATTGCCGCTCTTGCTTCAGCATCGAATTTTACAATTTTTGCCATTTTATTTTCTCCTTTAAATTAAATTATTTACTTGAAATACCCATAATGTCAGACTCTTTCATTATGCTGTATTCTTTTCCATCAATTTTGACTTCAGTTCCTGACCATTTGCCAAACAAAACTTTGTCACCAACTTTGACATCCATTGGGATTTTTTTCCCATCCTCAGTTTTTGCACCACCACCAATCGCAACAACTTTACCTTCTTGAGGTTTTTCTTGCGCAGTATCTGGAATGATTATCCCACCTGCAGTTTTTTCACTGCTATCTAAAACTTCTATTAAAACTCGATCATGTAACGGTCTAAATTTCATAAATTCTCCTTTATAATATGGTCTTCATATAGAGATTGGCCTTACTATTTCAAGATATAGTTCAAAATAAGTTAGCTAAAAAATAAGGGAATTTAAGGATTTTATGGGTTATAGATAAATTTGATGACCAAAAATTTAGACAAAGAGGGTTTAAGCTCAATCGCTGATAACTATCAGCTGTTTTATGTAGATTTATGGGGTGTCGTTCATAATGGAGTTTCTCTCCATAATGAAGCTATAAACGCATTAAAAGAAATTACTAAAAAAAATAAGGACTATGTTCTTCTCACTAATGCTCCAAGACCAAATAGCACGGTAAAATCTTTTTTAGAAAAGCTAGGCATGGAAAAAGATATTAGGGATCATGTATTTACCTCCGGGGAAGCTGCTTTAAATTATCTTAAAAAAAACTTCTCGAACAAAACATTTTTCCATGTTGGTCCACCTAGAGATTTTGATTTGTTTTTAGATTTTAAAAATATGAAATTAGATAACTTAGATGATTGTGATTATATATTATGTACAGGTCTATTTGATGATCATGAAGACGATCTAAAATACTATAAAAATTTATTTGAAAAAAATTTAAAAAAAAAGATGATTTGCACTAATCCTGATTTAATTGTTGATAGAGGA
>CACGEC010000011.1 GCA_902572005.1 uncultured Pelagibacteraceae bacterium
ATAATCAAGTTTTCAATATCAATGCTGATACAGCTGCAGGTGCTATTGCAAAAAAACTTAATGCTAGAAGACTTATTATTATGAGTGACGTTGAGGGTGTATTAGATGATAACAAAAAATTAATATCTGAGATCAATACGAATAAAATTAATGAATTAATAAGAAATAAAACAATAAGTGGTGGCATGATTCCAAAAATTAATAACTGTTTAGATGTTGCAAACAATGGTGTTAAAGGAGTTTGTATTATAGATGGACGTCTCGATCACTCAATCTTGTTTGAATTACTTTCGGATAAAGGATCAGGAACACTTATAAGATTATGAACCTAAAAGAAAAAAAATATTTACTTCTAGATCTTGATGGGGTTTGTTACGGTAAGCACAATAATTATTCCTTAGAAAAGGTATTTGGCCAAGTATCACAAAGAATGACTAAATTTATTTCAGAGAGGCTTAAGATAGATACCGATGCAGCAAAAGAGCTTCAAACCAATTATTTTTATAAATACAACACAAGTTTAAATGGTCTTATGATACACCATAACATACCACCACAAGAATTTTTAAAATATGTGCATACAATTGACCTTTCATTCATGAAAGCAGATACTGTTATGAGAAGTGAGCTAGAGCAATTAGATATGGAAAAATTTATTTTCACCAATGGAAGTGCTGAGCATGCAGAAAATATTTTAACCCACCTTGGAATATATGACTTATTCGGTCGAGATAAAGTATTTGATATAGAAGACGCTGGTTACGTACCTAAACCTGAGGCAAAAACATTTGATCTTATGATTAAAAAATTCGGCATTAATCCAAAAGAAACGATCTACATAGAAGATATTGCAAAAAATCTTAGCATTGGACATAAAAGAGGCTGTACAACTGTTTGGTTAATCAATGATGAACATTTTGGGAAAATGGACGCTGATAAAGATTTTATTTCACACAAAATTGAAAATCTGTCTTTATTTCTTAAGGAAATAAGGTTATTAAAAAGTCAGTAAATTATGTCTTTAGAAAAAATTATAAATGATGCTTGGGAAAACAAAGATCAAGTCGATCAAAACTCAGATAAATCACTTAAAGATGCAATTAACCAAGTAATAAGTGATTTAGATAATGGTAAATCTCGTGTTGCTGAAAAAGTTAAAGGTGAATGGATTACCCATCAACATTTAAAAAAAGCAATTATGTTGAGCTTTAGGATTTATCCAATGGAAAATTTAAATGGTCCATATAGCAGTTGGTATGACAAAGCTCATCTATTAAAAGGTAAAACCGCAGGTTGGACTAAAGAACAACATGAGGCTGCTGGCTTCCGCATGACACCTAATAGTCCCGTGCGACCTGGATCTTTTATTGGAAAGAATGCTGTTCTTATGCCATGTTATGTAAACATTGGAGCTTTTATAGGAGCTGGTACTATGATGGATACGTTTAGTCGTGCTGGCAGTTGTTGCCAGATTGGAGAGAATTGTCATATATCTGCTGGATCAGGAATTGGAGGAGTATTAGAGCCTGCTCAAGCACTACCAACTATCATTGAAGATAATGTTTTCGTTGGAGCTATGTCTGAAGTTGTTGAGGGTGTCATTGTTGAGGAAGGAAGTGTTCTTTCAATGGGATGCTACATTGGGCAAAGCACCAAAATTATAAATAGATCAAACGGTGAGATTACAAAAGGTCGTATACCACCTTATTCAGTTGTAGTACCGGGCACGTACAAAGATCTTTATGCTGTTCATATAATAAAAACAGTCGACTCTAAAACTAGATCAAAAACATCAATTAACGATCTTTTAAGAGATTAAATATGCAAAAGATTAATGAATTACAATTAGCTAAAGAGCTAATTAGATTTCCAACTGTAACTCCAGTAGATGCCGGGGTGATGAAATTTTTAGAAAAAAAATTAAAAAAACTTGGTTTCAAAACAAAAATATTGGAGTTTAAAGAAAGAGGTTTCAAACCAGTTAAGAATTTATATGCAAGATTGGGAACAAAAGAACCAAATTTATGCTATGCAGGTCACTTGGATGTTGTGCCCCCGGGTAATATAAAAGATTGGACAACAAATCCATTTGGACCAGCCGTAAGAAAAGGCCACTTAATTGGAAGAGGAGCAAATGACATGAAAAGTTCTATTGCAGCTTTTGTCTCTGCTGTAAGTATTTTTTTAACACAAAATAAAAAATTTAGTGGATCAATAAGTTTATTAGTTACTGGAGACGAAGAAGGCGATGCAGTGAATGGAACAAAAAAAGTAGTAGAATATCTAAAAAGAAAAAAGGAAAAAATTAATTTCTGTTTAGTAGGTGAACCAACAAATCCAAATAGATTGGGTGAAATGATAAAAGTTGGACGCAGAGGGAGTTTGACCGGAAAATTGACTATATTTGGTTTGCAGGGTCATGTTGCATATCCTCATAGAGCAAATAATCCTTCAACTATTATTGTCCAAATTTTGAAAGAATTAAAAGACATTCAATTTGATAAAGGTACAAAAAATTTTCAGCCTACAAACTTAGAAGTTACAAAAATAAATATAAATAATACTGCAGACAATGTTATTCCTGCTACAGCTGAGGCAACTTTCAACATTAGATTTAATAACAAACATTCTTCAAATTCTATAAAAAAAAAGCTTAATAAAATTTTTATTAAAATCAATAAAAGATATAAATCAAAATTCAAAATTGATTATCGGGTTTCTGGTGAAGCTTTTTTAACTAAGCCAAACAAAACAACTTATATGATACAAAATATCATAAAAAAAATTACCAAAATAAAACCAAAATTATCTACCACAGGTGGAACCTCAGACTTACGATTTATAAAAGCTATTTCACCTGGTCTAGAATTTGGTTTAGTTGGAAAAACTATGCATAAAGTTGATGAAGCAGTATCTTTAAAAGATTTGAAAAATTTAACAAAGATTTATCAAAATATTTTACAAAATTATTTTAAGTGAAAACTGGTTTAATAACTTCTGCAACATACCAAAATCATGACACAGGTCCCGGACATCCGGAGCAAATAGCTAGAGTGACTGTTATTAATGAAAATTTTAAAAAATTAAATAATTCAAATATTTTATGGAAAAAGCCTTCAATAATTTCAGATGAAATTATTAAAAACACTCATGATACAAAATACATTGATTTAGTAAAAAATTCTTTTCCCTCTAAAGGTTTTTTCTCGCTAGATGGAGATACTATTATTTCTCCAGGAAGTAAGGAAGCTACATTTGATGCGGCAGGTTCAATTGTTGCAGCCATTGATGGTGTTCAAAATAAAGAATTTAAAAATGCTTTTGCGAGTGTACGCCCACCAGGCCATCATTGTAATAAGAACAAAGCAGCAGGCTTCTGCATTTTAAATAATGTTGCAATTGGAGCAAAATATTTATTAAACGAGTACAAATATAAAAAAGTTGCTATCATTGATTTTGATGTTCACCATGGCAATGGCACACAAGATATTTTTTATGAAAACGAAAATGTTCTATTTATATCAACTCATCAATACCCTTATTATCCAGGGTCAGGATCTGAACAAGAAAAAGGGAAATTTAACAATATTTATAATATACCTTTGCCTGCGGGTACAAATTCTGAGGAATACTTAAATGCTTTTGAATTTGCTCTTAAAAGATTAATAGAATTTAAGCCTGAATTTGTCCTTATAAGTGCTGGATTTGACTCTCATGTCAAAGATCCACTTGCACAATTCAAACTGGAAACTGAAGATTTTTACACGATCACTAAGAGAATATTAGAAGCTTCAAGAAAATTTTGTAATGGAAAAGTTGTTTCAATTCTTGAGGGTGGATATGATCTAGAAGCCCTTCGCGATAGTGCGAAGAGACACGTTGATGCATTAATAGAATTCAATTGATAAATATCTAATACATTATAGATATCCTCCATGAAATTATACAGAATTAAAAAATCTAAAATTGATAATAAAGGCCGTGGACTTTATGCGGTAAGAAATATTAAAGAAGGTACAAAAATAATTAATTATACAGGAAAAATAATCACAAACAAGCAGGTTGATGAGTCTGATAAATATGACAATGATAAACCGATATACTTATTTACTTTAAATAAGAGATATACGTTAGATGGCGATTTTTCATCTAATATAGCTGGTTTAATAAACCATAGCTGTGATCCTAATTCACAATATGATGGCAAAGGCTTAAAAATTTGGGTTACAGCAATTAAAGATATCAAAAAAGGAGAAGAATTTACCTGCGATTACGGTTTTGGATTTGATAAAGATTATAAACAATTTCCCTGCAAATGTGGTGCCAAAAACTGTTGTGGTTTTATAGTTAGAGAAGAATCTAGATGGAGAATAAATAAGAAATTTGCCATGAGTAATAAAAAAAAATTAATAAAAAACTCTAAATAAATAAAGCCCCTCTGGAGGTGCGGGAGGAGCACATAAAGATCTTTTTTTTGAATTCATTACATCCTCAAATTTTTTTAGTGACCACTTTTTTTCACCAAGATATTTTAAACACCCAACCATTGAACGAACTTGTTGTTGTAAAAAAGATTGAGATCTAAATTCTATTTCAATTCTATTTTTTGAGGACTTTACTTTAACGAGTTTCATAGTTTTAACAGGACTTTTTGCTCTACAAGTAGAGGCTCTAAATGTAGAAAAATCCTTAGTTCCAATCAATTTTTTTGCACCTTTTTTCATTAACTCTAAATCAAGTTTTTTCATAATATGCCATCCTCTATTTTTTTCTAAAGCAGGTGCACCTAACCGATTTATAATCATATATTTGTATACTCTCATTTTAGCTGAAAACCTTGCATGAAAATTGTGATTTTTTCTTTTTATTTTTAGGATGGCAATGCCATGTTTGTTTAAAAAGTGATTTATTGATTTAATAAATATATCTAATTTTTTGATTTTATTTTTACACTCAAAGTGCGCAGATTGTTCTATAGCATGCACACCAGAATCTGTTCTACCAGATCCATATAGGATTATTTCTTCCCTTAAAAGATCTGAAACTTTTTTTTGAATGAGCCCTTGAATTGTTTTTCCCTTCTTCTGCACTTGCCATCCTCTAAAGTTTGTTCCAGCATATTCGATAAGTAATTGATATCTAGGCATTGGGTATTATCAAACCCTTTTTAATTCTGGATCCAAGTAAAAAATCTCTCACTTTTTGAGGATTTTTTCCCTGTCTTTGTATTTCAAGAATTTTAATTGATTGATTATTTCCGCAAGCAATCTCTAGATTATCTGTTAATACTTCACCAATTTTGCCTGCTCCACTTCCAGCTTCTGCTTTTAAAATTTTATATCTTTCCCCATTAAAGTTAAAATAGGCACCAGGAGTTGGAAACAATCCATTTATTTTTCCAATTATTTTAAGAGCATCATTGTTCCAATCTATTTGACCTTCATTTTTTAATATCTTTTTTGCATAAGAAGCTTTTACGTGATCTTGCTCTTTAAAGCTTGCTTTGCCATCTAATATATCATCTACATTATCTAATATTTTTTCTGCAGCTAAGATTGAAAGTTTTTCAGAAATCTCCTCTGCGTTATCATTTTGGTCTAATTTAATTTTATAAATATTACATAGTGGGCCACTATCTAATTTCTCAGATATTTTCATTATACTTATACCTGTCTCATTATCTAAATTCATTATTGATCTTTGAATTGGAGCCGCGCCCCTCCATTGTGGAAGAATAGAAGCATGAATATTAATAAAACCTTTTTTAGTTAAATCTAAGAAATCTTTGGGAATCATCTGTCCATAAGCAACAACAATTGCTAAATCTGCATTTAAGTTTTTTATAAATTCATATTCTTGAACATTATTTTTTAAATCCTCAGGTATTCTAAAATCTATATTTAATGTTTCAGAAATTCCTTGTATGGGAGATTTATTTATTTTTTGACCTCTATTAGATCTTTGTGGAGGTTGAGTATAAACAACAGAGATTGGATAACCATTTTGATACAATGATTTTAAAATTGGCACAGCAAATAAGGGTGTGCCCATAAAAATAATCTTTTTAGGCATTATTAAACTAATATTCTATCTGGGTTTTTTTTCAATTTTGAAATTTTTTTAATAATTATATCTCTTTTTAACTTCGATAAATGATCGATAATTAGTTTTCCATCTAAATGATTTATTTCATGTTGAAGACAAGTTGATAAAAGGCCATCACATTTTAAATTCTTTATCTTTCCATTTATATCAACATATTCAACTTCACAAATTTTAGGTCTTTCAATTTCAATAAAAGTGTCTGGTATAGATAAACATCCCTCCTCATATATAGCAGTTTCATCACTTAATTTATTGATTTTTGGGTTTATAAAACATAATGGTTCTTTTTTTTCATTCTTATTTGACACATCAATTACTAAAATTCTCTTAAGTACTCCTACTTGAACTGCCGCTAGTCCAATACCCTTAGATTGATACATAGTTTCAAATAAATCTTTAATGAGTTTTTTTTCGTTTTCTCCCACTTTTTCAACTGGTTCTGAAATTTTTTTAAGAGTTTCGTCAGGCACAGTGATGATATGTTTAATACTCATGTAATAAATAAATAAACTAATTTTTAGACTTTTAAAGGAAGAACTTTTAACAAAATCTGATTTCTTAAAAAATCAATATTTAATTGATTTAAAGTACTAATTATAAAATATATTGTATCATCATCAATTCTGTCAATTTTATCCTGACCAATAACCTCAGCTATTCTCAATAAAGCCATACCCTTTTCGTTATTATTAATCATAACCTGAATGTCTGTTGGAATTTCGGACTGATTGATTTCATATAAATCGTTAAATTTTTTTGAAATCTCTATTCCATCAGATTGAAGTGACTCTAAAAATATCTGATCTTTCTTTGAAAAAGAATACTTTTTATTCTTTTTTATCCTTTTCAAAAATGAATTTATTTCCTTCTTAATTTTTGCATCAGTATAATCTCCATTAAAATAGTTAATGAGTTTTGATTGATGTAAAATGTCATTATCAAACTTAATTTTATTATTCTTATTTTGTTTTATATTTATATTTGTATAATAAAAGCTTGTTAAATTATCTGGGACCTCGGCAGGATCAATTTTTTCTAAAAATTTTTTCAATTCAATATCAAATGCTTCTCCTATATCCTCATTTTTGAAAGAGTCTTTTAGTAATTTAAGTAGTTTTAGTTTTTCAATAACTTCTGACTCAAGTAAAATTTTTTGATAAATCAAGGCTCTTGCCTCAATGTTTTTTAGTGATTTATGAGTACGTTCTACGTTTAAAAGTTGATTAATATTAAACTGAAAACGCTTGTATATCTCAAATAGATCTGGTTCAGGATAATTTTTATTGTGTGTTGCTTTTTCAATGATTGAAATTTTTTCTATATCTGTAATTTCAATCTGCTGAGCAGAACTTAACAAGTTTGCAGATGATAAATATTTCCATATTAACTTATCTGTATTTATTTTAGGCTCGAAAGTGAAGTTTGTATTTGTCCTATGTGCTAAATGAAAATCAAGAATACTTTTTTCAGATATTTTATTATCAATATTAGATTCATACCCCATTAAGTAATTTATTTTCGACTCAAAATATTTATCCTTAAAACCTAATTCTTTTTTTAAATCATAAATAAGTTGAGCTTCATCTTTTTTTCCAGAATCTATTAAACAATAAATATTAAATTTTGAAATATATTTGTCATTTATTGGATTTGTATTTTTAGATAATATTTCACATGCTTTTTTTAGATTTGCATTAGATAAATACTCATCAATCAAATACTTTACTAAATTTGGATGCACATCAAAAATTTGATTTTTAATCAAATATTCCTCGATTAATTCTAAATCAGAATTTTTAATCAACCAATCAGACTTATATTGAAAAAATTGAGTTTCAGAAATATTTTTTTTAGGAGGGTGAGCGTTTGTTAAAAGTGAAATTTTCATTATTTCTTTAGCATCAGTAGAAAGATTTAATTTTTTTAATTTTGAAAAAATATTTTTTATTTGATAACCATCAGAATTAGCCCACATATCAATATCTAGACTATAATCCTCTGGATCATATAGACCGTAGAGTTTTACCGTTTCTGAATCTAAAATTTCTCCAAGCTCTATAGTACTTTCTTTTTTTTGGGATTGCATACTAAAGATGTCAGACTCATTATCTTTTTCATTATTATTTATTTCTTTTTCACCTACATTTAAAATCTCAGAATTTTTATCTAATTCTTTTTTATCAAGATCCCAAATATCTACAGGTTGATCTTCAGCATATGAGGCGAATTTAAAAAGTATTATAAAGAAAATTAAAAAAATTTTCTTATTTAATAATCTTAAAATTTTCATTTGGGATTATTTTTTCAATTTCTTTTAAAGGTGCAGGAAAATCTATTTTGTTCAATAAAAAAATTATTCCCAAAATCAAAATCAAAGCTAATCCTGATTTTACGACTATTCCAAAAAAAGTAGCTCTTGAACTTGTTTTTTTTATAAATTGCATATAACTTTAGTTAATTTCAAATTAAGACATATTTGTGTTTTTTCAATAAAGAAACTTATGAAATCAAAAGAAAATATTGTTTTTTTAGGCATGATGGGGTCAGGCAAGTCCTCTATTGGTTATCTTTTTTCAAAAAAATTAGATCTAAATTTTTTTGATGTTGATAAAATAATTGAATTAGAAACTGGTATGAAAATACCAAGGATATTCGAAATTAGAGGAGAGAAGTTTTTTAGGGAAATAGAGGAGAAAATTACTCTTAAGATTTTGAAAAAAAAGAAAGTTGTTATATCTTTGGGTGGTGGAGCATTTTTAAACCATAATATAAGGAAAGAAATTTTAGATAACCATATATCTTTTTGGTTGAAATTAAATTCAAGCACAATAATAGACAGAATTAAAAACAAATCTAATAGACCTATTGCTAAAAATTTGACTAAAAATGAACTTATAAGTCTAATTAAAAAACGCTCTAATATTTATGCAAAAGCGTTATATAAAGTTAAATGTGATAGTCTTAAAAAAAATGAAGTTGTTGAAAAAATTTTGAATATATATGAAACCCATTAAATTAATTATTAATACAAAATCACAAAAGTATCCTATTTTCATTGGAGAAAACTTAGTATCAGGCCTAATTAAGTTCACTAAAAATAATTCTATAAAATTCGAAAAATGCCTCTTAGTTGTGGATAAAAAAGTTCCATCAAAGATGTTATTAAAAATTAGAAAAAGCTTAAAAAACAAAAAAATAATAATTTATAATTTTCACGCTAATGAAAAAAATAAAAACCAAAAAACTATTAATGATATTACAAAAATATTGCTAAAAAACAATTTTTCAAGAAAAGATTGTTTAATAAGTGTTGGTGGTGGTATTACGGGTGATATTGGTGGTTTTGCTGCAAGTATTTTCAAAAGAGGTTTGTGTTTTATAAATATACCTACTACTTTGTTAGCTCAAGTAGACTCTTCTGTGGGTGGAAAAACAGGAATAAACTCAAAATTTGGTAAAAATTTGATAGGAAGCTTTTATCAACCAAAACTTGTTATTAGTGATAGTGATTTTTTAAAATCATTACCCAAAAGAGAAATTATTTGTGGATATGGAGAAATTTTAAAACACTCATTAATTAGGAATAAAAATTTTTATAAGTTTCTGAATAAAAATATTACAAATATTTTAAATTTAAAGTCACCATCTATTGAAAAAGCAATTTATGAAAGTTGTAAAATAAAAAAACTAATTGTTGAGAAGGATGAGAAAGAAAATGAATTAAGAAAAATTCTTAACTTTGGTCATACATTCGCTCATGCATATGAAGCATCATTAGGTTTTTCCAAAAAATTAAATCATGGTGAGGCTGTTCTTTTGGGAATGTCCACTGCACTTAATTTTAGTTTCAAAAAAAAATTACTAAATCGAAATGATTATGATTCTATAATTAATCATTTAAAAATATCTGGTTTACCTTTTAATTTAAAAAATTATTTTTCAAAAAAAAATATTCATAATATTATAAGCTTTATGACAAAGGATAAAAAAAATTACACAAATAAGATTAATCTTATATTATTAAAAAAAATTGGAAATCCAATTATAAATAATGAGTATAATAAAAGAGAAATAAAATTATTTTTTGATAAATTATTTAATAATTAATAATTGTAAAGAATGAATTTTAGATTTTAACTCTTCTTCTAAAATTTTGTAAATTTTCTTGTTAGATTCAATTCGACTCATATTTGAAAGTTCATTTGATTTTATAGAAATTTTAAGATGAAATTTATCTTTCTGATTTCCGGGATGATTTTTGTGTAAAAAAGATTTGTCTTCAATATTTATTTCTTCAGTTACGATTTGACTTTTAATTTTTTTTTTTACAATTGCAATTAACTCATTTATATCCATAAATATAATTTATTATATCATGAAATATATTTGTGACTGGAGTAATTGTAAAGAAAAGGGTGAGTATAAGGCACCTGTTGAAAAAGATAATAGTAAAAAATTTAGGATGTTGTGTCTTGAGCATGTAAAAGAATTTAATAAAAATTGGAATTACTTTTCTGGGATGAATGATGATCAAGTAATAGATTTTTTAAAATCAGATATGATCTGGCACAAACCAACTCAAAGCTTTAGCTCTTCAGACAATTTTTTTAAAGTTCTGTGGAATAATACACTCAGGGATGAGTTGGATAAAAATAGATTTAAAAGTGAGCATGATCACATGCGTCAATTTAAATTTGATCATAAAGATATAAAAGCTTTTAGCATTTTGGGGATTTCTGTAGGTTTGAAATGGCAAAAAATTCAAGAAAAATTCAAAATCCTTGTCAAAAAATTTCACCCTGATATGAATTCGGGTAATAAAAAATATGAGGAAAAATTAAAGTTAATTACATTAGCATATACTCAACTAAAAAATACTTACAGAGAAAAAATTGACACCTAACTTAAATATACAACCAGATATAAAAGTTTCGATAAAACAAACTTTTGGATTTGACTCAGAAATGGAAGTAGACGCTTTTTCAAAAAAAAGTGAATATGTTCCAGAGGTAGATAAAAGTTATAAATTTGATCGAGATACAACACTTGCTATAATCTCTGGATTCGCCTTTAACAAGAGAGTTTTAGTTCAAGGATATCATGGCACTGGGAAATCAACTCACATAGAGCAAATAGCAGCTAGATTAAATTGGCCTTGCATAAGAGTTAACCTCGATAGTCATGTTAGTAGAATAGATCTAATTGGAAAAGATGCGATTGTTCTGGAAGACGGAAAACAAATCACAAAATTTAACGAAGGTATTTTACCGTGGTCCATTCAAAATCCGGTTGCACTTGTTTTTGACGAATATGATGCTGGTAGACCGGACGTAATGTTTGTTATTCAAAGAGTTCTTGAAGCTGAAGGTAATTTTACACTTCTTGATAAAAACAAAGTTATAAAACAAAATAAATTTTTTAGATTATTTGCAACATCCAATACCGTTGGACTTGGTGATACAAGCGGCTTATATCATGGAACACAACAAATAAATCAGGGACAAATGGACAGATGGAATATAGTTACAACATTGAATTATCTCAATCTAGATAAAGAGATGGAGATAGTAATTTCAAAAAATAAAAACTTTAATAACCCAAAAGGAAAAGAAAAAATTGCTAATATGATTAAGGTTGCTTCATTAACTAGAAAGGGTTTCATCGCAGGAGATATTTCTACAGTAATGAGTCCTAGAACAGTATTACATTGGGCTGAAAACGCTGAAATATTTAAAGATGTTGGTTATGCTTTTAGAGTTACATTTTTAAATAAGTGTGATGAAATAGAAAAAAATACGATTGCAGAATATTACCAAAGATGTTTTGGTGAAGAATTACCTGAGTCACTAGCAAATATTCAAATTTAAATGAGTAGTAGCAACAAAGATGCTAATCTTAAGGAAAAATTTAAACAAGCATTAACTTCAACTTTTAAAGTAATTTCTGAAGATTTTGAAATCAATAATAATTTGGGTAAAAAAGATAGCTCTAACAAATTTGATTTTCTTGAGCTAGATAATCTAAATACAAAAAATGATTTTATAAAAGCAAGAGCCGAATCTGACTCTTCTGCCTTAAAAATAAAATTTTCAGATGAAGCTGTTTATAAAAAAAATCTTCCAACTAATTCATTTTGTAAATCTCTATATTTAATTGCTGAAAAAATAAGGTATGAGTCTCTCGGTGGCAAAATGTTAAAAGGTATTAAAAAAAATTTAGACAATAATTATAATCAAACAATTTCTTTAAAGAGAAAGGACCAACTTAAAACCAAAGAGGATGTAAGTATAACTGAGGCTTTTGAGCTTTATATGTTAAAAGAATTTCTTGGTATAGAGCTTACTCCCCTAACCAAAAAAATGTTAGGTTTTTGGGAGCCAGATTTTAATAATTCTATAAGAGAACACATCAATTTTTTAAAAGATAATCTTGAGAATCAAGATGACTATTCATCAAAGTTTTCACAAATACTTCAGGGTATGGACATATTTGAAACAGAGGATAATGAACAAGCAAAAGAAGAAAATCAGGATAATGGTCAAAGCAACCCTTCAAACGATGATCAAGATAGTGAAAATGATGATAATAGAGATCAAAATAAAGAAGAAGAAACAGAAGCAAACTTAGACTCAGATTATGACATTGATGAATATAAATTAGATGAACAATTAGCTGAAACAGATAATGAAAAACAAAATAGTGAGCAAGTAATACAAAAAAAGAATATCAATCATGTAGATATTGAATACAAAATATTTACAAATCAGTTTGATGAAATTACTAAAGCAGAAAATTTAGAAAATGCAGATGAGTCAACAAAATTAAGAAAAACTTTAGACCAACAACTTATAGGTTTTCAAGATATAATTACAAAATTAGCCAATAAACTACAAAGACAATTATTAGCAAAGCAAAGTCGTGCTTGGGAATTTGATTTAGAGGAAGGTTTGTTAGATAGTTCAAAATTACCTAGAATAATAATGGATCCTTACAATTCCCTTTCATTCAAAAAAGAAAAGGAATTAGATTTTAAAGATACTGTAGTGACATTATTAATTGATAATTCTGGATCTATGAGAGGAAGACCAATTACGATTGCTGCAATTTGTGCAGATATATTATCAAGAACTTTGGAACGTTGCTCTGTCAAAGTTGAAATTTTGGGTTTTACAACAAAGAATTGGAAAGGTGGTCAAAGTAGAGAGCTTTGGAATAAAAATAATAAACCAAAAACACCAGGCCGACTAAATGATTTACGACACATAATTTACAAAAGTGCTGATACTCATTGGCGACAATCTAAAAATAATCTTGGACTCATGTTAAAAGAAGGTTTACTGAAAGAAAACATTGATGGAGAGGCAATATCTTGGGCTTTTAACAGATTAAAAAGAAGAAAAGAAGAGAGAAAAATTTTGATGGTCATTTCAGATGGTGCACCAGTGGATGACTCTACACTTTCAGTTAATTCTGGAGATTTTTTAGAAAAACATTTAAAAAAAATGGTCAAGTTTATCGAAAATAAAACTGATATAGAAATTTTGGCGATTGGAATAGGCCATGACGTTTCTAGATATTATGAACGTGCAATTAAAATTACCGATGTAAATGAACTTGGTGATGTAATGATTTCCCAATTAAGTTCTCTTTTTGATAAAAAAAATAAACTACATTAAATCTTAAATAAATCCTTATTAGACCATTTTATAACTACTTCTGCACCATTTCTGGTTTTAGAGTTCCTAAAACTTAATGTAGCAAAATTTTTTTCTAGTAAAGTTTTTCCAATGAACAAACCTAATCCTAATCCAATCTTATCTTTATTTCTTTCTTTAATTGATTTCAAATAAGGTTCACCTATTTTAGGTAATATATCACTTGGATATCCATTGCCATCATCCTCTATTGTAATTTCAGTATTATTGCTATCACTTTTTAATGTAATAAATATTTTATCTTTACTAAATTTATTTGCATTTCCTATGAAATTTCTTAAGCCATAAACTATTTCAATAGATTTTGTTATTTTTTTCGAATTAGAATTTTGATCAAAATTTAATAAAAAAAATTTTTCACTTGTTTCCTGAAAAGAGGAAACTATTTCTTTGATATAATCTTTCATTGATAAATCCTCATCAATAAAATCATCCTCCTGATTTGGATTTATAGATAACCTTTTCAAAATTTGATTACATCTTTCAACTTGACTTGATAATAATTCAATATCCTGGACAACATCTTTTTGATCTTTCAGCTGTTTTGAGAGTTCTTGGGTAATAATTTTTATTGTTGACAAAGGAGTTCCAAGAGAATGTGCTGCTGCTGCGGCTTGTCCACCTAATGATAACATTTCGTGTTCTTGAGCCATAACTTCTTCCATTTTATTTAGTGCTTCTTTTCTTATTCTAGATTCTGCACCAAAGATCATAGCAAAATAATTTAAAAATAATAAAGCTATTATCAATGCTATTGGTATAGAATAATAGTAATAAGGACTCACGTGAAAATGATCACTTAACGGTGTAGGAAGTTCCTCAGAGTAAAAAGTCAAAAAAATTATTGTTAATACAGTGGTTGCTACAAGTAATAAGTTTGTTCTTAACCCTAAATTTGATGATGAAAATACACTTGGAATTATTAAAAAAATTATAAATGGATTAACAATACCGCCTGTTAAATAAATTAATGCCGATAATTGGAATATATCAATAATCAAAAAAATTGAGGCAGATCTATCTGAAAGTTGAGTTTTTTTATAAATTACAATCAAATACAGATTGCTCAGAGCACCAAAAAAAATAATTAAACTTGAGTAAAGAAAATTAAAATCAAATTTGAAATAAAAGAAAACAACATTGATTGACACAAGCTGGCCAATTATTGCAATCCATCTAAGTGTTATATAAGTAGATTTTTTTAAAGTATAATATTTAGAAGTTTCAAAAAACTTCATTTTTAAATATCAAGATTTTGAACATTTATTGCATTTGAGATAATAAAATCTTTTCTTAATGCAACATCATTTCCCATTAGAGTATGGATTAAACCTTGATCTTTTTTCGTATCTTTTGAGTACTGAACTTGTAATAAATTTCTAGTCTCAGGATCAAGAGTAGTGCTCCATAATTCTTCTGGATTCATCTCTCCTAAGCCTTTAAATCTTTGTATACTCATTTTTGATTTTTCTAAATCCATATTTTTTAAAAATTCTTTTGAACCTTTTTTCATTTTTCTTAACTCTTTATTGTTGTTTAATATGTATTCTTCTAATTCTTTTTCATCTTTAATATAAATTCCTTTAGTGCCTTTTGAAATTTTAAATAAAGGAGGTTGTGCCAGGTATATATGGCCATTTTCAATAAGCTTATTAAATGGTTTATTATTAAAAAAAGTCAGTAATAATGCTCTTATATGCGATCCATCAACGTCAGCATCTGTCATGATTATAATTTTTCCATATCTCAAATCTTTTAAATCTATTTCCTCAGCTTTTGGGTCAAGTCCAAGTGCATTTATTAAAGTTACAATTTCGTTAGAGGAAATCATTTTCGATAAAGCTTTAGTTCTTTGATCAGAACCATTTTTATTACCATTGCTAGATTTATTAATTTTCAAATCTTCAACATAGGTATTTAGTATTTTTCCTCTTAAAGGTAAAACTGCTTGATTAGACCTATTTCTTCCTTGCTTTGCAGATCCTCCGGCTGA
Organism: uncultured Pelagibacteraceae bacterium; assembly: GCA_902572005.1. Taxonomy (GTDB): domain Bacteria; phylum Pseudomonadota; class Alphaproteobacteria; order Pelagibacterales; family Pelagibacteraceae; genus Pelagibacter. Next base: position 15,814 of record CACGEC010000011.1, read on the forward strand.
GTCTCCCTCAACGATAAATAATTCTGTTCCTTCTTGTTTCCCAATTTGACAATCAGCCAATTTTCCTGGTAGGCCACTTAATTCTAATGCACCCTTTCTTCGAACATTTTCTCTTGCTTTTCTAGCCACATCTCTTGCAAGCGCAGCTTGAATTATTTTCGCTAAAATAATTTTGGCTACAGAAGGATTTTGATCAAACCAGATAGATAATTTTTCATTTATAATTGTTTCAACTATCATCCTTACTTCAGACGATACTAATTTATCTTTAGTTTGAGATGAAAATTTTGGATCTGGAATTTTTGCAGATATCACACAAGTAAGCCCTTCTTTGATATCATCTCCTGAAATAGCTAATTTGTTTTTTTTAAGAAGATTGTGTTCATTTGCATATTTATTAATAACTCTTGTTAGTGCACTTCTAAAACCCAATAGATGAGTGCCACCATCTTTTTGATAGATATTATTTGTGTAAGGAAAAATATCTTCAGCATAACTTGCATTCCATTTTAAAGAACACTCGAGTTCAATATTGTCTTTTTTTCCTTCTATATAAATTGGTTTTTTAAATAGATCATTTCCATTTTTATTTTGTAGTTTTTCTCTTTTTTCATCTAGAAAATCTACAAACTCGAGTACACCACCATCAAATTTAAATTCTGATACTTTCTCTTTTTTCAAACTAGCATCAGTAAAAATTATTTTAATACCTTTATTCAGAAAGGCTAGCTCTCTCATTCTTTTAATAAGAATATTTGCACTAAATTTTGTAGAAGAAAATATTTCTTTTGATGGTAAAAATGTTATTTGAGTTCCAGTTTCTTTAGATTTTCCTGTGACTTTTAATGGAGCTTTTGCCTCACCATTTTTAAATTCTATAAAGTGCTTCTTTCCATCCCTGTTTATTTCTAGTTGTAATGACTCTGAGAGAGCATTAACAACAGAAACACCCACTCCATGAAGTCCACCTGACACTTTGTATGAGTCGTGATCAAATTTACCACCAGCATGAAGTTGAGTCATAATAACTTCTGCAGCTGATTTTTTTTCTCCTTTATGCATATCAACAGGAATTCCTCGACCATCATCATTTACAGTAATAGTTCCATCAGAGTTAATTCTCACATTAATATTTTTACAGTGACCTGCTAAAGCTTCATCAATTGAGTTATCAACTACTTCATAAACCATATGATGCAAACCAGTTCCATCATCTGTATCACCAATATACATTCCTGGTCTTTTTCTAACTGCTTCAAGACCTTTTAAAACTTTAATGGAATCTGCCTGATATGTGTTTTTATTTGTCATTTTTTTAAGTTTTTGGAAAAAAAAACTATAACATTTTTTATAAAAAATGCTGATTTATCTTCATTTAATTGAGTAAAATAAGGCTAATTAAGACAGTAAATTAAGGCTTATTTGGTGGCGGAGAGAATGGGATTCGAACCCATGAAAGGATTGCTCCTTTACGCGCTTTCCAAGCGTGCGCCTTCAACCACTCGGCCACCTCTCCAAAAAAATCTTTAATTAAATATTACAATTTTTATTATGTCAATCTATCAGTATAATAAACTTTTACATTCATTTTATGAAACATAAATTATTAAAAAAAATTATAGGTATTTTTGGATATAAACTTGTTGAAAAAAATTTCTTTAAAAATGAAAGGCTTATTTCAAATAAATCTTTTCTTAAAATTGAGAAATTATTAGAAGTTATGTTTGATGAAAAAAAAATTAATAATTTAATACAAGTTGGTGCAAATGATGGAGAGCGATTTGACATATTAAATTTTTTTATAAAAAAATATAAATGTAAAAGCTTACTAGTAGAGCCTATTCAAGAATATTTTGATCAATTAATAGAACATTATAAAAATTGTGATTTTATTGAATTTGAAAATTCAGCAATTTCAGTCGATGGTAAAATAAATAAAATTTTCAAAGTAAATCCAAAATATATAAGTAAATATGGCGATCACATTCGTGGAATTTCATCATTTGAAAAAAAACATCTTATTAAACATGGTGTAAAAAAAAATCACATAATTCATGTACAAGTTTCTTCAATTAGTATGATAAATTTACTAAAAAAATTTAATATTCAATCTCTCGATTTGCTATACATTGATGCGGAAGGATATGATGCGAATATTGTAATTGATTTTTTAAAAACTACCTCAATAAGACCCATAATAATATTAGAATATATTCATGTTGAAAAAACTATTTTTGAAACAATGACAAATATTCTTGAAAAAGAAAATTATACTTTATTCACAATTAATGAAAATTTACTTTGTTATCCAAAAAAAGATAAGCAATTTATTAAATTTAATTAATTAACAATCCAATTTTTATATTGTTTAATATTATTTAATATATATTTTGGAAAAGAGTTATCTATTTCAATTTTTTCATAATTGTCTTCTCTTCCAATAATATCTTGACCTAAAGCAATTTTTTTTTCTATTTCATTTAAATTTAGATATTTTTCCTCAATTTTCTCCTTAAACACATGAGGATCATTTGTTTCACAAAGATTTTTATATTTATAGAGAAGCTCCTTAGCTGATTTTAGATTACAAAAATGCCATCCTCCAGACTCTAAGATATTGTTAAGTCTATGTTTATCTATTCTCCAAAAAGGTCTTTTTTTAAATTTTAAATTTCTCAGCCACTGTGGAGATTTAAGATATTTCTTTACACAAATTTTACTACCGTACCAAAATGGATTTTTTTGACTTTGCAAATTTATTTTATAATAGAAATGTTTTTGCTTAAAAACAGCGTATCTCATATTTGGATTAAATTTCCCAATTTGTTCCATATTTGGAATTTCATCCAAATCTGATATTATTATTAAATCATCCTCCTCAGCATTAACCAATCCTTTTGAGATACAATTTCTTTGAAAATTTTCTCTAGCCCATGGATTATCTCCATCTGGCATATCCGTTATAGGAATATATATTATCTTTTTTTTAAATTTATCAAATTTATTAATATCAAATCTTAATTTTTTTGAATTATTTTGCCAAGTTTTGTTTCCTTCAACTATTACAAAATAATCAACATATTCATCTAAAATATTTAATCTTAATTCTAATAATAAATCTTCATCTAGGTATGAAAAACAATCAAATATTTTCATCTATTTTTCTTTACTTATTTTTAATACACCTATGAAAGCTTCTTGTGGAATCTCTACTCTTCCAAATTGTTTTGATCGAGCCTTACCTTTTTTTTGTTTTTCTAGTAACTTTCTTTTTCTATCTGTGGCTCCTCCTCCATGAATTTTAGTTAAAACATCTTTTTTAAAACCCTTAATAGTTTCTCTTGCTATTATCTTACCACCAATCGCAGCTTGAACTGGTATCATAAAATTATGTCTTGGTATTAAATCTTTAAGTTTTTCACAAACTTCTCTTCCTGTTCTTTGAGCAAAATCTTTATGTATCATCATTGCTAAAGCGTCAACTGGCTCACTATTTACTAAAATACTAAGTTTAACTAAATCTCCCTCTCGATGTTCAATAATTTCGTAATCAAAACTAGCATAACCACTTGTCATTGATTTAATTCGATCATTAAAATCAAAAACCACCTCATTTAATGGTAGCTCATAACTTAAAACAGCCCTATTTCCAGAGTAACTTAAATTAGTTTGCAAACCTCTTTTATCCTGGCAAAGTTTAATTATTGATCCCAAATATTCATCTGGGGAAATTATTGTGGCTTTAATCCATGGTTCCTCAATAAATTTAATCAAAGTTGGATCTGGAAGACTCGAAGGGTTTTGCAAATTAAAAATATCACCATTATTTAAATTAACTTTGTAAACAACTCCTGGTGTTGTAGTTAACAAATTTACATCAAATTCTCTTTCTAACCTTTCCGTTATTATTTCAAGATGCAATAATCCTAAAAATCCACATCTAAAACCAAGTCCTAAAGCAGATGAGGATTCTGCTTCAAATGAGAAACTTGCGTCATTCAATTGTAATTTTGCTAGTCCATCTTTAAGTTTTTGATATTCAGAACTATCAACTGGAAAGAGACCACAAAAGACAACTGGTTTACTGGGCTTAAAGCCAGGCAAAGGATCAGGCTTGGGCTTTGTGGCATCACAAATAGTGTCTCCTACCTTGGTTTCAGACAAAACCTTAATGCCAGTAGTAATAAAACCAATCTCTCCTGTATTCAATTCATTTATATCTTTTGCTTTAGGTGTAAAAACTCCAACTTTTTCAACTAAATAATCTTGATCTGTTGAAAGCATTTTTATCTTCATATTTTTTGTAATCTTCCCATTAATAACCCTAACTAAAATAACAACTCCGAGGTAAGTGTCATACCAACTATCAACTAACAAACATTTTAAATCTTCATTAGAATTACCTTTTGGACCAGGCAATTGAATTATAATTTGCTCTAAAATTTCTTCAATTCCCTCACCTGTTTTACCTGAACATGGAACTGCACTTTCAGTGTCAATGCCAATTACATCTTCGATTTGTTTATTTGTTTTTTCTATATCAGATGCAGGTAAATCTATCTTATTTAAAACTGGAATAATTTCATGATTAATATCTAACGCTTGATAAACATTTGCAAGTGTTTGGGCTTCAACACCTTGCGTGCTATCTACAATCAAGATCGATCCCTCACATGCATACAAAGATCTACTAACTTCATAACTAAAATCTACATGTCCAGGAGTATCTATTATATTTAATATATAATTTTTACCATTTTTTGCTTTATAATTAAGTTTAACTGTTTGCGCTTTAATTGTAATTCCTCTTTCTCTTTCAATATCCATAGAGTCGAGAACTTGCGCTTTCATCTCCCTTTCAGTCAGACCCCCACATTTATGAATAATTCTATCTGCTATCGTTGATTTACCATGGTCTATATGCGCAATTATTGCAAAATTTCTTATGTTATCAATAGTGCTCATTAAATTTTAGGATCGTATTTTAGCACCAGTTTTGGTCTCAACTGTTTCAATAATAAGTCTATTTATTTTTTCTAAATCACTATCGTTTAATGTTTTTTCAGAAGACTGAATCGTAACATTTATTGCGATAGATTTTTGATTTTCAGGAATATTGTCACCTTCGTAAACGTCAAAAATTTTCACATTACTGATCAAATTTTGATCAATATTTGAAATTATATTAACTAAATCTTGAGAGCTCAAATTTTTATCTATCATGAAAGCAAAATCTCTCTCAGATTTTTGGTAATCTGAAACAATATATTTTTTTTTTTGATCGTTTATTTTTTTTTTGGGAAGTTTCAAATTATCTAGAAAAATTTCAAATCCCACCAAAGATTCTGTCTTTATATCTATCTTCTTTAAAATACTGGGGTGAATTTCTCCAAAATATGCTGCTACTAAATCTTTTTCTTTATTTAAAAATAATCTGCCTGATTTGCCAGGATGATAATAACTTGGTGTCTTATTATCTATAAAAAATTTACCAGGATTATAACCAGCTTCGGCAAGAGTTTGAATTACATCTCTTTTGACATCAAAAATATCAACATTCCTCTCTTTATCAATCCATGATGATCTAAATTTTTTACCTGCGGACAAACCACAAACAACCGTATTTTGTTGGCCAGGATTAGAGCCAGTAAAAATGGGACCAATTTCAAAGATTGATAAATCTTTAAACCCTCTATCTAAATTTTTATTTAAATACATAATTAGATTTGAAAATATTGAGTTTCTCAAAACTCCTAGCTCTGAACTTATTGGATTTATAATTTTAATTTCTTTATTTTTTTCTTTAAAATGATCATTATAATTCGAATCTGCAAATGACCATGTGATTGCTTCCAAATAACCTTTTGATGCAATTGATCTTTGTAAGAAATGAAATAATTTTTGAGATTGAGTAAGAGTAGGCTTTATTCTTTTTTTAATAGGATCTATTGTTTTTATCTTATCATAACCACTTATTCTTACTAATTCTTCTACAATATCTATTTCCTGTGAAATATCAGGTCTCCATGAAGGAACAATTATTTTTATATGTTTTTTTTCTTTTTTAGCTTTAAAGCCAAGTTTTTCTAAAATTTTAAGAATTTCTTTATCAGATATTTTAAAACCAGATACTTTTTCAAATAAATTCTGGTCAAATTTTATAATTTTATTTTTATATGTATCAGTTTTTTGAATATCTATTTTACTTATTTCGCCTCCACAAATTTCTTTGATTAAAAAAGCTGCTCTATTTAAACCTTCCTCAATAGATAATGGATCAATACCTCTTTCAAATCTAAATTTTGCATCTGTATCAAGATTTAATTTTTTTGCTGTATTTCTTATTGATCTAGGTTCAAAGTAGGCAGACTCTAATAATATATTTTTTGTATTAAATTCCGTTCCTGATCTTGTTCCACCTATAATTCCACCTAGTCCCAAAACCCCTTTATTATCACTTATTACGCACATCCCATTCTCTAATTCATAATCTTTATTATCAAGAGCTGTAAATTTTTCTCCGGATTTAGAATTTCTAACCATTATGCCTTTCTCAATTTTGTCAGCGTCGTATGCATGTAAAGGACGATTCAAGTCAAGCATAACGTAATTTGTAACATCCACTATTGCTGAGATTGGTTTTTGCCCAACTGAAATTAGTTTATCTTTTAACCATTGAGGACTCTCTTTATTTTGAACATTTGTAATTAAACAACTTCCAAAAGCAGTACATGCTTGATTTTTCTCTTTATTAATTTTTACTTTTAAATTTTGTTTTAATTTTGATAAAATTTTTTTTTCTTTAGTGCTTATCATCTTTCCAAAACCTGATGCAGAAAGATCTCTAGCTATTCCCCTTACACCAAGACAGTCTGGCCTATTAGGAGTTATTGATAAATCAATAATCTTTGAATTTGATTTTGAAAAATAACTTTTTCCAATTTTTTTTTCATATTTTAATACAGACAATTCTGTTATTCCCTCACTCTCGTTTGACAAATTCAACTCAGACTCAGAACAAAGCATTCCATATGAAGTTACCCCTCTAATTTTGGCTATTACTAATTTTGTTTTAGTTTTTGGGATAACTGCACCTGGAGGTGCATATATTGTAACTAATCCTGCTCTTGCATTATCAGCACCACAGACAACCTTTTTAAGCTCATTTTTTCCTATATTAACATCGCAAACTTTTAAACGATCTGCATTTGGATGTTTTTCAGTCTTTAAAATTTTAGCTACCTTAAACAAATCTTGGCCCTCATTTAAACTTTCAATACTTTCAACCTCTAAACCAATATTGGTAAGCTGTTCTAAAAGTTTTTCTTCTTTTAAATTTGTGCTTAAATGATCTTTAAGCCAGTCAAATGTGATTCTCATCTGCTTAAACCTCTATAGTTTGTAGGTACATCTAATGGATCAAAACCAAAATGATTTAACCACCTATAATCACAATCAAAAAAAGCCCTGAGATCATTGATACCGTATTTAAGCATAGCTAATCTATCAATACCAATCCCAAATGCATATCCTTGAAATTTTGCTGGATCAACTTTCACATTTTTAAGAACATTTGGATGAACCATGCCACATCCCAAAATCTCTAGCCACTTATCACCCTCTCCAATAATAATCTTTCCGTCTTTAATTTCATAACCTATGTCAACTTCTGCAGAAGGTTCTGTGAAAGGAAAATGGCTTGGTCTAAATCTCATTTTGATTTTTTCAACTTCAAAAAAAGTTTTAATAAAATAATTTAAACAACCTTTTAAATGCCCCATATTTATATCTTTATCTATATGAAGACCTTCAACTTGGTGAAACATCGGTGC